>JAUUZS010000147.1 GCA_030589835.1 Cyclobacteriaceae bacterium | reverse complement strand
GTTCCACAGAGGAAAAAATGCTCTTAAATGGATATGATAAAGTATTGGTTATTAGGCATATAGTAAATTTTATAATATTGTAAGTCATTAGTAATAAGCACATTAATTGTATGTGCGAAACTTCAGTATTTGTATAAATTGAAAAAAAACGAATAATATGAAATTAAGCCTACTGCTCATCACATTTTTTATACTTTTCAATGAAGCATTTGTAGCCGCCCAATCCTGGAGAGAAATCACATCGGTAGAAGATATCTGCAAAGCCTATCCCAATCATATGCGTGCTATGGTCGGGGAATTTAACCTCGACCATCTCGGGCTTGAAAAAGTTAAAAAGGCCATGGCAGAAGACGATATTGAGAAGGCCTGCAATGATCTATTATCATATTATAAAAACAGCAATACTGCTGTGCATTTGAGAAAAGCACAGCCTGAAAAAACAACGAAAACAGTAGCCCTTGCGGATACTATTTTAATTGACGTTTTTGTCATTCAAAATGTTAGAGGAGCGGTGCCGTATGGAGATGACGGCCATCGAGATTGGTATTACAAAGGGCCAAATAACGATAGGGAATGGGCCTGGCTCTCCAATCGGCATAGCCAGATTAGCCAGGTACTTTCAAGCTATTTCAAAACAGGAAACCCTAAATATGCTGTGTATATAGATCTGTTTTTACGGGATTTTATTATAAAAAGTATGCCGTACCCTGGAATTAAAAGTAACACATCTGTGTGGAGGGGATTGGAAGTGGCAGCCAGGGCAAAAGTGTGGTCGCATATTTTCTATGGTCTTTTAAACAGTGAATATTTATCCCCATCTACTCAACTTTTGCTGTTGAGCAGCTTGCCCGATCATGCACATTATAGCAGGAATTTTCATGGAGGCAATAACTGGTTAACGATGGAAATCTCAGCACTTGCTACCGTTGCCACGAATTTTCCAGAGTACATAAAATCCAACGAATGGCTGATGTATTCCATCGAAACCATGACAGAAAGCATGAATGGCCAGGTGTACGCCGATGGGGTCCAAACCGAACTTTCATCGCACTATCACAATGTTGCCATGTCTAACTTCGAACTCTTCAAGGCCATCTGCGATAACGCCAACAAAACACTTCCCGATTTTTTTAATCAGACCATTGAAGATATGTATAGCTACATAGCCCATGCAATTCGGCCAGATGGTTTTAGAATTTTAAATAATGATGGAGATCGGGGGAGCGACCGTGATATTGTTTTAAAGGCTTCCAAAAAGTTTAATAATGCCGAATGGGAATATATAGCGTCAAATGGAAAGTCAGGAACGAGGCCATTAAATGGCCCATCCTTTTTTTATCCATGGGCCGGACAACTGATATCCAGAAGTGGATATGATGCTGATGCGCATTGGTCATTTTTCGATATTGGCCCCTGGGGAAGCGGGCACCAGCACAACGATAAACTACATATTTCAATTTCTGCCTTTGGACGGGATTTACTTGTCGATGCCGGGAGATTTGCCTACACCGGTGAAGTGGCCAATAAATTTCGGAGATATGCAAAAGGTAGCCAGGGACATAATGTTGTTTTAATTGATGGAAACGGCCAGGCTCCGGGATCGAAGGTTGTGGCCCAGCCTCTGGATGACAAACATTATGCAATTACCCCTGAATTTGATTATGCCTGGAATTCCTTTGATAAATTCAACAATATAAAGGATGAAATAAAGCATACACGGACAATGATGTATGTCAGAGATAATTTTTGGATCGTAGTCGATAACATAGAAACGGATAAACCAAGAAAAATTGAGACCTTATGGCATTGGCATCCCGATATAAAAGAACTGATTAAAAAGAAAAATACGGTCACTTCAGTAAATGAAATCGGGAACCTGCGTATCATTCCAGTCGGGAAGCAACAATGGAAAGTCGAGCTAATAAAAGGTCAGGAAGACCCGGAAATACAAGGGTGGTACAGCCCTGAGTACAATAAATATGCGCAAAATTTGACAACGGTCTATTCCACGGAAATCCATTCGAACAGTACTTTTGTTTGGATATTAATGCCCTTTGAGAGTGCTGTAAAAAAGGTGAAAGCAAAGGTATTGACAAAGGATGTTAATGGTATTTCCATAAAGATAAAAAATCACAATAAGCAACAATGGATTGCAACCATTCCATTTTCTGAAAGTTCCAAGGCAAGGCTTGATGAAGAGTGAAAAACGCTAAAGAAATTATTATGAGACCAATTCAAGATGCCTGCTACTTATACCTTCTTTTCCCGGTGTTGTTCCTGTGCCTGAACTGTGTTTGCCTTATTGCAAATGGCCAGCACCAATCTTCATTAGAAAATACTAAAATAGATGGATACCGTGGAATATGGTTTGAACTGAATCAGAAATATGAATACGGAGATAAATATTCCGGTGGCTTAGCCACCTACACAGCAAAACATGTTCCACTTGCCATCTATGCCTCTGAGGTTGATAAAACCTACTTTGTTTTTGGTGGCACAAAATCATCGGACGATCGATACTTGCTATGCATGATTGGAGAATACGACCACCAAAGCGGGATGGTTTCGAAACCCACCGTAGTTTGCGACAAGCAAGGGGTAAATGATCCGCACGACAATCCTTCGATGATGATCGATGATGACGGTTTCATTTGGGTATTTGTGAGTGGGAGAGGAAGGAAGCGTTCAGGATTCAAATACAAAAGCAAAAAGCCATATGATATCGATAAATTTGAATTGATTTCTGAGGAAGAATTCACTTATCCACAGCCCTGGAATACGGATAATGGAATATTTCATTTTTTCACCAAATATACTGGCATCAGGCAGTTGTATTTTGAAACAAGTAAGGACGGAATAAATTGGACTGAGGATCAAATGCTGGCCGCAATTCCTGTAAATAAAGGCGAAAACTCCGGACATTACCAAACCAGCAATGTTTTTGATGGCAAAGTGGTAGGTACATTTTTTAACCGTCACCCAAATGGCGTTGTGGACAAGCGTACGGATTTGTACTATGTGCAATCGTCCGATTTTGGAAAATCCTGGGAAAGTGTTGAAGGAATAAAGTTAACGGTGCCGATCAAAGATATCGAGTCACCAGCAAGAGCTGTAAATTACCGGTCGAAAGGTAAAAATGTTTACCTCAAAGATATGGGATTCGATATATCGGGAAATCCGGTTTGCCTGTACATTCGCAGCAATGGGCATAAACCCGGGCCTGAAAGTGCGCCCTACCAGTGGTGTGTTACCAAATGGAATGGTACCGGCTGGCAGACATTTGTCGTTACCGCATCTGACCACAATTATGATATGGGCAGCCTGTTTATCTCTGGTGAGGGCTGGAAAATCGTAGGGCCAACAGAAAAAGGCCCTCAGGATTGGGGAGTGGGAGGTGAGTTGGCAATTTGGGTCTCGAAAGATGATGGGGAAAGTTGGAAACTTGATAAGGTACTTACTGAAAATAGTGAGGTAAGCCATGCCTATGTACGGCGGCCCTTAAATTTTGAATCGCCATTTTGCTTTTTTTGGGCAGATGGTCATGCATATGAGTTCAGCAAATCGGAAATATATTTTGGTGATTTTGAAGGAAACATATGGAAAATGCCCTATCAAATGAAAGCGGATTATGAGAATCCCGTTAAATTGTATTGATTCCTTGCAAGAGTAAAGACCCCGTAAGCAAATTTCATATCCCATCCTTCGGGATATTATAGATTTCTTTGAACTATTTTGTGTTAAATTTGATTTATTAATAAACAACATCACACTATGAAATACTACATTAATAAAACCACCGAATATCAATTTGATGAAGCCGTTGATAAAATAACACTGGCGCTAAAAAATGTGGGTTTCGGAATCCTTAGCGAAATCGACATGAAAGCCACGCTTAAAAATAAATTGGATGTTGACCGAAGGCCTTATAAAATTCTAGGTGCTTGCAATCCTGGCTTTGCCAACAATGCCTTGAATATGGAAGAAAAAATTGGCATTCTTTTGCCCTGCAACGTATCAATTATCGAAACAGAAGATGGGAAGGTTGATGTTTCTGTCATGGATCCGGCAGTAGCCATGAGTGTGGTCGATAATTCGGAAATGGAAAATCTCGCTTTTGAGGTAAGGGAAAAATTGGTAGCTGCTTTGGAGCAAATTTAATATTCACCAATCAATAGATTTTAGCTCTTTATCTTGGAGATAAGCATTCGTTTTACTGAAGTGTTTATTACCCCCTCTAGGTGTAGTTTGTAACTACACCTTAGTATTATTTGTCCCTTTCCGGGATATGATTTTTTTTACACCTACTTATCTGAAACAAAAAACCGATTTGGATTTATGATTTGGATTTTATAATTTTTATTGTATTCACTATAAAGTGTCCTAACTTATTCAAGTGTATCCATATTGCATGAAATTGATTTTATATAAAGGTGTAGTTACAAACTACACTTGGCTGGGGTAAAAAATTCAACTATGGGCTACTTACTCGTAATTAAGTCTTTGCCTGCCATTGTCAGCAAGCGAGAAGAGGCCTAAGGAGTTGTTGATAATTATACGAGAAAGGAGCAAATATTGCGGAAGACTTAATGTTGGTGAGTGCACCATACGGATGGGATTCTTTCAGCCATAATATATCACGGATTCGGGAACCCTCGACAGAGGATAATACGATAATATGTAAGAGAATTTTGTTGCCACATTTGCTCGTTGAATAATACAGATTGGTGGCGAGTGATTTCCAGAAAAAGAGGTGCATTGATACATTACCGGTTTATTTTGTCCAGTCTTCCACTTTCAGACCCTCTATCCGGTCAAATTCTTTTGTATTGGCTGTTATCACAATTAATTGTTGTCTGCGTGCCTGTGCGGCGATCAACATATCATTTCCTCCTATCACCTTTCCTTTTCGCTTTAAATCAGCCCTTATATTGCCATATTCAAAAGCATCAAGGCTTGAAAAATCCAGAATCTCGAATGGCGATAAGATTTTCACCACAGCATTCAGGTTTATTTTAGTTTTTTGACTTTTTTCTGCTCCGTATATCAATTCTGCAACCGTTATTGACGAAATACAGAATTGTTCGATTTCTATTACGGTAAATTTTCGTTGAAGCTGTGATGATTTTGAATTCATCAAATAAACCAGAATATTAGTGTCAATTAAATAATTCATCTCTTAACTCGGGTTCATCAAGAACAGGGAAATCTTCTGCTTCACTCACCCCTTCCTTAAAAATTGCCCATGGGTTGTCTTTAGGTACAATGACTACTAAATTTCCTATTCTATTCAGATTTACTGTATCGGAATCAAACCTGAATTCTTTAGGAAGCCGTATCGCTTGACTATTTCCCGATTTAAAAACTTTAGCCTCTACCATATGCACATTTTTGTATATACATAAATATATACGATGTAAACTGATAATCCAAATACACCTAGTGCCCTTCAGGAATAGTGATGTGTATATTCAATTTTCAACAAGAATCATTTCAACAAGGAAACCCCCACTCGCCGTAGTTTGCAACTACACCATAGTATTATTTGTGCATTTCCGGGAGATGATTTTTTTTACGCCTGCTTATCTGAAACAAAAAAACCGATCGGGATTTATGATTCGGATTTTATAATTTTTATTGTATTCACTATAAAGTGTCCTAACTTATTCAAGTGTATCCATATTGCATGAAATTGATTTTATATATTGATGAAGTCACAAACTACACCTAGGTGGGGAGCCATGCGTGTGAATGAAAATTCAGAAATGGAAAATCTCGCTTTTGAAGTAAGGGAAAAATTGGTAGCGGCCTTAGAGCAAATTTAATATTTACCAATCAATAGATTTTAGCTCTTTTTCTTTCAGGTAGTTATTGGTTTTACTAAAGTGTTTATTTCCGAAAAAACCTCTGTGTGCTGCGAAAGGAGAAGGATGTGCTGAGGATAATATAAGGTGTTTTGAAGAATCAATTATTTCTCCTTTTTTCTGAGCATAAGCTCCCCATAAAAGAAAAACGACTCCCTCTTTTTCTTCAGAAATCATTCTGATTACGGCATCGGTAAAGGCTTCCCACCCTTTGTTTTGATGCGACCCAGGACTCTGCGCTCTTACGGTCAGTGTGGCGTTTAGCAATAGTACCCCTTGCGCTGCCCATCTTTCTAAATTCCCGGTAAGGGGGATATCCTTTCCGAGATCACTATTAATCTCTTTAAAAATATTCAATAATGATGGAGGCGTTTTTATTCCTTCATTAACAGAAAAGCACAATCCATTGGCCTGTTTGTCACCGTGATAGGGATCTTGACCGATGATCACTACCTTAAGATTATCGAATCCGCAATGAGCAAAGGCATTGAAAATGTGCTTGCCTTTTGGGAAAACCTTAAAATTTGAATATTCAGACTTAACGAATTTTACGAGTTCCTCAAAGTATTCCTTTTCAAATTCAGCAGCCAATTTCGTTTTCCATGATTTGGCAATATTTACATCCATCTCCGTTTATTTTTCAGTTATGACTCCAAAGAAATGCAATTTGAGAATTAAATCAAAAGCAGGAGAAAAAAGCTTATCATAGTCTATAGCCAATAATCTCATTTAAAGTTTTTCATATCCTTTTAATATTTTCTTATATTTCAGATTCAATAATCGATTATGGTAACTGCTACGACCAGGGGAATTCGAATTACTGTAGAGGTAGAGTACCAGCCGGCCTATTCAAGTCCGACTCAATTCCATTATGTATTTACCTACCGTATTACCATCGAGAATTTGGGCGAACAGACCATTCAGCTTCTCGATAGACACTGGTATATTCACGATGCAAATCGCGATGTGAAAGAGGTGATGGGAGAGGGTGTCGTGGGGCAGCAGCCCATTTTAGAACCCGGCGAAACCCACAATTATGTTTCGGGGTGCAACCTGAAATCGGGAATGGGAAAAATGTACGGAACCTATACCATGCAACGCATAATGGATAACAAAAAATTTGATGTTGAAATACCTGAATTCACTATGTTTGTGCCTTACAAACTCAACTGATCCTTGGCAATCGTTCAACAATTTAAGACACTTCCTTTATATCTCCATTATTTCTTGAACGTTACAGATCGTCATTCGCTTCAGGCACCATTCATTTTCGAATTTTATACAAATTTAATTCACGGGATAAAAAATAATAATGGTATCGAGGAGATTGAATCATTTAGGAAGATTTTTTTGAATGATCATACTAAAATCCGGGGGATTGACCCAGGAGCCGGATCCAGGGTGACAAAATCAGTGCACAATAACACGATTGCCAGGACGGCCAAACATGGGATAAGCTCAAAAAAAGACTGTATTTTTCTGTCAGAATTGGTAAAGCTAATTCAGCCAGAGACCTGCATTGAGCTGGGCACTTCTCTTGGTATTGCCACTGCTTATCTGGCGAAATCTGTACGCCAGGGAAGCGTCTATACTTTTGAAGGGAATGATACTATGGCACAAAAATCAAAAGACCTTTTTCATCACCTGCATTGTGCAAATGTGCACCTTATCAAAGGGAATGTCGACGACACCTTGCCTAAGCGATTGGCACAATTGGAAGCGGTGGATTTCGCGGTAATCGATGCCAATCATACGCAAAGTGCGCTTTTGCGTTATTTTGATTTTTTGAAAGTTAAAATGAGTGGTACAGGAATAATGGTTGTTGATGATATCCGGTGGTCTGTTGATATGTACCGCGGATGGAAAAAAATAATTTTGGATGAAGCCGTGACGACAAGTATTGAATTTTTGGACAAAGGGGTACTAATCTTTAAAAAGCATATTCAAAAGCAACATTATATTTTATCCTATTAAACCAGGCTTAGACAAATGAGTTCGGAGCGTGATTCAAAAATAATCGTTGATTAAATAAGCAAAAACGTTGACATAATTTAATTAAAGCATAATTTTGCCAATAAATTATCAAGACAAGCCATGCCTGGGATGATTGCGGGATAGCATGATAATAATCTGCCACCGGCAGGTATTAAGTAAATGATAAACAAAGGAAAATAGTTATATAAAGATGAGTGAAAATACCGAAAATATACCGGCATCTAGCCCCGAATCTAAAAAATCAAATAAAGTATTAATATATGTAGTGGCAGTCCTGGCTGTTTTATTGGTAACGGCACTCGTAGTAAATTTTATTCGCGAAAATAATCTCCGGGAAAGAAATGCCGAATTGATGGTCGTTTACACCAGGCTTGATTCTATTGGCAATGAAATGCAACAGAAGATTGTGGAAATCGAGCAGCTTGGAGGAAATATTGATACCCTTACGATGATTAAGGATTCTTTGGAAATGGAAAAAGAAGGGTTGCTTGAAGCCAGAACCCGATCCGATAAGCAAATTGTAAGCCTCAAATCACGTGTAGAAGGCTACCGGGAGCTGCTGGTGATGAAGGATGTTGAAATATCTGAGCTCAAAAAGGTGAACGCTGTGTTGGTGGTAGAAAACAAAGATTTGAAAACCGAGAGAAATGTGCTGAACCAGAACCTTCGCGATGCAAAGAAAACAGAAGAGAAGCTAAGCGAGAAAGTACAGATCGCCTCGCGACTGGAAGCAGAAAATATCGTTGTGGCCGCATTGAACCAAAAAGGAAAGGCTACAGAAGATGAGTTTAGAGCCAGGCAAATTAATAGGCTAAAAGTAGCTTTTAATATCGCCAAAAATGATGTGGCGCCTGCCTCGGGAAAG
>JAUUZS010000564.1 GCA_030589835.1 Cyclobacteriaceae bacterium | reverse complement strand
CATTGGGATATTTCAAATGACCATAATAAGCAGCAGCGGCATGGCCCAGGTTATGAATAAACGACTTCCTGTCCACCCACGCTGACATATTTGCCTTTGGTGACAGCCCAGTGACATCAGGTATTGGATTTATAAAGCCTTTCTTATCCAAGATCAGCGAATTATACGGCTCGGCAAATACCAATAGCGGATCATTTTCAGTGGCACTTAAGGGCATAATCGGCACCATTTTTCCGATGCTTGTCTCAATGAGACCAACATTATCGTCAAGCTTAAATGTAGAAGGCAGATGTTTTCTTAGCTCCGCTCCCACAACCAGCGCTGCATCCCTGAGGTTTTCTGCCAGAATAATATCTAAGGGAATTCCAGTGTATTTTTCAGCCCTCAATTTCAATCCTTTTGCCACTACCTGGGCGATTTTTGGAATGGCATTTTGGCCAACAGAAATTGCCAGGATTCCAGCCGAAGCTACCTCACTGACAACCTCCTTCAAATTTGTTCCTAAAACACCCCGCACATTTTCTACCCAAAATTCCTTATCCCCATCGTCACTTTTGATAACAACTTTATATCTATTGTGCTTATTTAATGCAGAAATAATCCGCTCATTGATATCGATGAATACAACCTCATAATCTGACCGGCTAAAAAGCTGGCCAATAAATGACCGGCCAATTTTTCCTGCTCCAAAAAGGACAAGCTTTTTCTTTTTCACTAATAATCCATATTCCTTTTTTTTCCTGCCTCCTGCTACTGCCACTTACTTTTCAATCTTTCTTTATTTTAAAAAAGAATGTTTAAATACTATACAAATTGAAGGTGCATTCACACATTCTATCATTCATGCATTCTATCATTCACACATTCTATCATTCTATCATTCCCTTTAGACTCCAAGTCTGCTTCTTCGTAATTGCTCTTTAGAAGAATAATCATTTGTTGGCGCATGACCTTCAAGCGGCAATATCTTGGCGTGAATTGCATCTAAGATCCATTCCTTCTGGGGAAAGAAATACTCTTCCAATTCATAAGCCGGTGTGATCCAGTTTCTGGAACCGACCACTACAGGAGGTGCATCCAGGTAATCAAATGCCGTTTCAGTGATGGTTTGTGCTATCTCCTTCAAATAGGATCCTCTTTCGCAGGCATCACTTGCAAGGACAATTCTTCCGGTTTTCTTCACCGACTCGATCACCTTCTCGTAATTGAAGGGCACGATACTTCTGGCGTCGATCACTTCAGCTTCTAATCCATGCTTTTCCTTCAATTCTTTTGCGGCATCTATGGCCGTGTATAATGTTGAACCGATGGTTAAAATGGTGATGTCTTTCCCTTCCTGCTTCACATCAGGATCGCCAATTTTAATTTCGTAATATCCTTCCGGCACACCAGCTTCATGGAACAGCTCTCCTTTGTCGTACAGTCGTTGACTTTCAAATACGATGACCGGATCTGTGCCTTGCAAGGCTGAATTTAACAATCCCTTGGCATCGTAAGGTGTGGTTGGAAAAATTACCTTCAAACCCGGAACATGTGCTACCAATGATGACCAATCCTGTGAGTGCTGCGCACCATATTTTGACCCTACGGAAACACGCATTACCACAGGCATCTTCAACAATCCGCCGCTCATTGCCTGCCACTTGGACATCTGATTAAATACCTCATCTCCTGACCTGCCAAGAAAGTCGCAATACATGATCTCAGGAATCACACGGCCACCACAAAGTGCATAACCTACTGCAGTACCCATAATCGCACCCTCGGAAATAGGGCTGTTGAACAAACGATTATATGGTAAAGCTTCAGTCAGGCCACGATATACGGCAAATGCGCCTCCCCAATCCCTGTTCTCCTCTCCATACGCAATAAGGGTAGGATCCTTATAAAATCTATCGATAATGGCTTCGAACAGTCCGTCACGCACCTGATAGGCTTTCATTTTTGAGACTTCCTTACCGTCCTTAATTCCAAATCTTTCTTTTTTGGCAATCTGCTGAACCCTGAAATTTTCTTCCATGGGCATATTTACTTCAGGTTCACGGTCATCAAATTTATCAACTGAACCATTGGTAAACATCACATTTTCGATGCTCGCCGGATTTGCCCTCATATCCATTTTTGGTGAGATATCATCATCTTTGGCAAGCTTCAGCACCTTTTCTATTCTACCAATAGTCGTTGTCTTGATCTCATCCAAATCAGATTGGCTACAAATACCGGCACTGACTAATTCTTTTCCATAATCAATAATGCTATCCACATTTTGCCATGCTTCGATCTCCTCTTTGGTTCTGTACGAAGAAGCATCAGATGGAGAGTGACCGCTAATCCTGTACGTCAAGGTATCCATCAGGACCGGACCTTTCTTATCTTCAAGAATTTGTTTCTTTCTTTTAAACGCATCAATCACCGCCAATGGATTATAACCATCGACACGCTCAGTATGCATTTGATATGGGGCAAAAGCTGCCCCCACCCTTGCCAATACATCATAACCCAT
>JAUUZS010000044.1 GCA_030589835.1 Cyclobacteriaceae bacterium | reverse complement strand
TTTTCAGTACATAGGCAGTTTCATGAATCACTTCAACACCTTCATAGTCTCCTTTTTCTCCAAACAATTCTTTTCTCGATATTTCTTTTTTATTTAAATCATAGGTATAAAAAATCCCGTCCTCATCCTGTATGCAGGCCAACTGGTTTTTTTTGAAAAAAGAAAGCCCGGAAATCTCTTCCAGCTCCTCAGGCAAATCCCATCTTTCCGTTGGATTGTTAAGGTCATATGCATCATCTTTTAATTCCAGGTGATAAACTACGTCATCATAGTTCCACGAATACAGATCATTTAAATGCAAGGAGATCACAGCGATGATCAATATAATTCCAGCCATCAAAAAGGTATTTTTATTTTTCAATTTAATTCTAAATCTGATATATTCGGATTTACAATTTACATAAAATTCATTCTAATTCGTATTATATAAGCATCAGGACAAAAAAAAGACGTTATATAATATAAAGATGAACAGCCGTAAAATGTTTTATATCCATTTTAAAATATTTTCGTTAGAAAGAGCAGCATTCAATTTTAATTGAATAATTATACTTAGCATAAATAAGGGAAATTGGAAGGATTCAACACACCGCTTTTAAATAAAACTAAGGAATTCGTCGCAGGATTTATCGCTGATAATTTTACAGAAAAAATATGCTACCATAATATCGATCATACTTTGGAGGTTGTCAATGCCTGTGAAAATATTGGAGCCCACTGCGAAATTTCTAATGAAGACATGGAGGTTGTACTCGTGGCAGCATGGTTTCATGACACAGGATATTACTTAGGCTGTGAAAACCATGAGCACGCCAGTGCCGAAATTGCCACCAAATTCCTCAATGAGGGACATGTCGACCCTGAAACAATACCTAAGGTGGTTAATTGTATTCTGGCAACAAAAATCCCTCAAACCCCAAAAAATATACTGGAGAAAATCCTTTGTGATGCGGATCTTTTTCATCTGGCAAGCGAATACTATTTCGATAAATCCGAACTTCTGTGGCTAGAATTTACCCTTCACAATCAAAAAATTACTCCAGAATATTGGTTGAGCTTAAGCAAGGATTTTTTTGAGGAACACGAGTTTCATACCAACTATGGTAAAAAAATTCTCTTACCAAGGCAGGATAAAAATTTGGTCAAAATCAAATCAAAAATTAAAGAAATACAATACTAATTTTGCCCTTCATTTCTCTTTCCCTATGCGCTACATGTGGCTCCTATGTACTTGGTGAACAAGGTTGGATATACACAATTTGGCATACCTGCCCATATAAAAAAATAGAACCAAAATAAATATTAATATCCAAATATAGCAGAACCTTGAAAAGTTGAGCTTTATATGAATGCAGCACATTTGGTATTGAAATAAAAATTCAATACCAAAACAGTAATCAATGAACCGGATTATATCCCGGTTATCAAAACTGATTAATCAATCGCATAATTTCTGAGCTTGTGTTTCAATTCTTTTCGGGCGATATGAATCCTGTTTTTGACTGTTCCTATTGGAATTGCCAATTCATCCGCTATTTCATGATATTTAAATCCATTGAAATGCATCAAAAATGGAGTTTTGTAGGTGTCTTGAAGCTTATCAATAGCGGTATTGATATCTTTCATGGCAAATTTTCCATAAGCGGAATTGTCAATTGCGCTAGATGAAGAATTGATATAGTGTAAGTTGTCTGTGGAATCAATAAAAGTATTTTTACGCACCATCCGCTGATAGTTGGTGATAAAAGTATTTTTCATAATCGTGTACATCCACGCTTTCAGATTCGTTCCATCCGTATATTTTTCTCTGTTTGAAAACGCCTTTAAAATGGTTTCCTGCATCAGGTCATTTGCGTCTTCCCGGTCTCTGGTGAGTCGTAGTGCAAAGGGCTTTAAAGACCCTGATAATTTGTCGATTGTGTAACTAAATTCAAGTGCGGTCATGTATAATTTTGTAATGTTTAATCAAACGTACTTAAATATTAAACATATGTCAAATATTTATTTTACTTTTTTTATATTTCATCTATTATTTGAAAGCGAAAAAGAGGCTAAATATTTATATAATTTAATTATATATGCGCATATACAACAAGAAGGAGGTATTTGCATTAAAATAGTACAATTTATAATTAATCTAAATAAAAATAAAAATACTGTACACAAATGCTGAAATCAATAATGTTTAACGTAATAAACATTATAGTATACAATCTGGTATTAATCTAAATAAAAATACAAATAGTTTATAAGGTGAACAGTCATATTTGTGACATGAAGGCTCAATTGAGGAAAGAAATTGGCATTTATTCAGAAATATTAATCAGATCCTGGAGTTTGTGTAACAAAATCACATTGTCCGGAAGAGCCAATTCCTGGCTCATAGCTTGATGGCCTGATATTAATATTTGTGCATTATGGAAGGTTTCGGATAGTTCATCGATGTAAGCTTTAACATTGTCTGTCGGAGGATAACTGGTCATTACTGTCAGAATGCAATCTGGCTGATGATCCTCGTATATCTTTAGCAAATCAGGGCTGGGTACATTTTGTCCGATATATATAACGTTATTGTTTCTTGACCTCAGAAGATAGGAAGAGAATAAAAGACTGATTTCATGAAGTTCATTCTCCGGAAGAAAGAGCAAGTATTTTTTATTATATTTTGCCGAATTGATGAGTTGTCCATCTATGGCGACGATTAATTTTTGTCTTACAAGATTTGATATAAAATGCTCCTGACCGGAAGTGATTGCCCCGGTTTGCCACAGAATACCTATTTTTTGAAAAAAGGGATAAATCAAGCTTATCATAGTCCGTTCAAAACCAATTTGAAGGATGTTTGTACTTAATATTTTCTCAAACCGTTCTTCATCAAAATCGATCATCGCCAAGGTCAAACCCTGAATTTGCTCAGGAAAACCCATTTTACTTTCCATTAGTCGCCGAACCTCTAGCTGCAAATCCTCTGTTGGCATACAACATATTTTGGAGATTTTATGGCCGTTATCCTTCAGAAGTGAAATGTTGAGAAGCAGTTTCAAATCCTCATCATTATAATACCTGATGTTGGTTTCGGTTCTCTTTGGATTTATGAAATTATACCGCTGTTCCCATATTCTTAAAGTATGCGCTTTAATTCCTGATATCTGCTCTATCTCTTTAATAGAATAATGTGCCACGATGTTTTAATCTTTAAATCCTTTAGTAATAATCAACATGTAGGGCCTAATTGTTTACTATTACTGGAACAAAAAATAAAATAATATACTCAAAAAATCCAATATTCACTGATTTGTAGGCTGTTAGCAAAGTTTTGATGACGCACAAAAATAATTAATTTTTTGAGATTATTTTTTACATTTACCTTCACACTTTGATAAAGTACTTTAAAACTAAATTATGAAACTTTTCAATTTATCTACTTACGTTAATCGAAGAAAACAACTGGCAAAACATGTTAATAGAGGAATCATACTATTGATTGGGAATAATGAGTCTCCAATGAATTACCAGGATAATATCTATCCATATCGGCAAGATTCTACTTTTCTATATTTTTTCGGATTGCAAAAGCCCAAATTGGCTGCAACGATCGATTGTGAAACCGGGGAGTGCAAACTATTTGGTGATGATCCTACTATCGATGAAATAGTTTGGACGGGGCCACAAAAGAGCCTTTCTGAGCTTGGTGAGCGTATTGGTATTTCATCAATTCACAGTTTTGAAAAAGTATATGATACCATCCAACATGCGGTTTCATCAAATCAGGAAGTGCATTTTATCTCACCTTACCGACATGATCATTTGATTTTGTTGGCTGATTTGCTAAATCGTACCATTGAAAATGTTAATACTTCATTTTCAATAAAATTGATTGAGGGGATTGTCAATCAAAGATTATACAAATCGGAAGAAGAACTGGCAGAAATTGAGCGTGCTGTAAATGTTACCGGTGAAATGCATCTCGCTGCCATGAAAATGGCACAAGTTGGTATGAAGGAGCAGCAGGTTGCTGCCAAGCTATTGGAAATTGCTATTTCCTATGGTGGCTTTTATTCCTTCCCCCCTATTGTTACCATCAATGGAGAAACCCTGCATAATCACTATTATGGCAATACTTTAAAAAAAGGGGACATGCTTTTGGTAGATTCTGGCGCTGAAACGGAGATGGGCTATGCTGGAGATATGACGCGGACATTTCCCATAGGACAGAAATTCACATCCATACAAAAGGACGTTTATCAAATGGTATTGAATGCACACCAAGCCGCAATTGATGCACTAAAACCAGGTATAGAATTCAAAGACGTCCATATTATTGCCTGCAAAAAACTCGCAGATGGGATGCGAAGTCTGAATTTGATGAAAGGAAATATTGATGAGGCTGTTGAGGCAGGCGCTCATGCCATGTTTTTTCAATGCGGCCTCGGGCACCTGATGGGGCTGGATGTACACGACATGGAAAATCTTGGCGAACAAAATGTTGGATACACTCCTGACATGATCAAAAGCACTCAATTCGGATTGAAATCATTGCGGCTTGGAAGGAAGCTGGAAGAGGGAATGGTCTTAACTGTCGAGCCTGGAATTTATATTATTCCGGCTTTGATCGATCTTTGGAAAGCAGATAAAAAGTTTGCAGAATTTATCAATTATTCAGAATTGGAGAAATTCAGAACCTTTGGTGGCATTCGTGTCGAAGAAGATTTTGTAATAACAAATACCGGCTCGCGCTTATTGGGTGATGAAATTTCCAAAACAGTAGAAGAGGTAGAGAA
This sequence comes from Cyclobacteriaceae bacterium, assembly GCA_030589835.1. The sequence goes on along the minus strand of JAUUZS010000044.1, from coordinate 8,693 downwards.
AACGATAACGTTGTGAAGCTGATATTGCAAAAAACACGGGCAGGCGAAATGCCTATCACCTCAACAATAGCTGAATTGTAAACCGTATAATTTTTCTGACTATACCTTTATAATTAAATTGTTATATCAATCTCAAGGCCTCGCAGTAGCTCAATTTTGACAAGGGTTGCCTTGCGACAAAATTTTCAACAGCCTGGGGATTGGTTCTTGAATATTGCCTCAGCGCCCATCCGATAGCTTTTTGAATAAAAAACTCTTTAGACGAAGATAAAGGTATGATATATGACTTGAGCAACTCAAAATCGGTATGCTCTCTATATTTAAGTTGAAAAATGATGCTTGTCCGTTCCAGCCACATATTCTCTGAAGTCATCCAACGAAAGGTGTAATAGTGCATTTGTTCTGGAAATTTCCTAAAATGAGCCCCTACATTTCCAGATGCCAAGCCATCTACGGAATCCCACCATGATTTCTTAACAATTAATTGTTCGTAAAGATCAATCCAATTAGCCGTAGAAGTTTTATAATATTTCCGGAGCAGCTCAATTGCAAAATACTGCAATTCACGCTGAGGTTGATCCCAAAGTTCGTGTACGATTTGGGATATATCCTTCGCATCCGGTAAATTGCTTTTGATGAAAAAATGTTTTGAGATTTCCTTTCTCACAGGGGCTTTAATACCAAAAGAATCAAACTTGTATTTCAGGTATTTTTTCATGGATTCCGCCTTGATGGGATCAGCGTGAAATTCAAAAGCTTCAATAACCTGCTTGGTATAGGATGAGATCATGATTATGGGTTTATATTGATTTGTAAAGATAGCCAAAAACTTCGGCCAATTCCATCGATACCGGATCCATGGATTCGATAGGCCTCATTAAACAAATTCTGAAAACTTGCATTAAATATAAAATATTGATGCTCAAATCCACAATATAAATTAACTGCATTCCATCCCGGTGTCCCCCCATCAGCGATTCTATCATCGGCAATATCGCCGGACGACAATCGATCCTGATCAGCTGCGAAAACCCATTCTCCCATAAAAGAAAAATGCTGAAGAAAATTTCCTCGCATACCGATTCTTCCATTCAGTGGAGGAATTCGCCTCATAGGTTCATCATCGCTGATGTTCCGGCCATAGGTATAGGAGATATTTCCAAATGCGATAAGATTTTTTGCCAGTACATTTTCAAGTTCAATCTCCCCGCCATATAGTTCCGTTTCTTGTACATTTTCACGTTTATATACTTTGTATCCATCCAGAGAATCCAATCCATTATAGTCGCCCGGTACATTTGAGATCAGATCATTCAGCTTGTTATGAAAAACATGTAGTGCTCCTGAAAAATGACGATGCCTTATTTTATACCCAATTTCTTTATTCAAGGATTTTTCTGGCTTTAGCTCATATGCCGGAACCTCATACCTGAAATCTGCAATGCCAAAACTGGAAACATCATTGATATTTGGCGCCCTGAAAGCAGAATTGACGTTTGCTGTGATATGCTGGTGTTCATTTACCTTATAGACAATTCCCAGGTTTCCCACCAAAGCATCCGGATTGAGGGTTGTGTTTCCAAATGTGGTATCCTCCAGATGCAGCTGAACGAAGTTATATCGAATTCCTGAAGAAAAAATCCATCGGTTCGAGGTATAATTATGCAATGAATAGATTGCCAGGTTATCATAGCTTGACCCATCAGGATACAAGCCCCTCAGTTGATTGGTTTCTCCCGTCTCCATATTTTCAGCTTCGGTTTTACTGCCTACACGGTCATGATAAAACTCAATTCCAGAAGAAGCTTTCCAATCTGCATTAAAATTTGAAACGACTTCAATATTTGCTCCCAATATATTTACTTCATCTTCCTCCTTTATAAATTCCACCGACCCTGTTTTTTGCTTTTCCCTTGCTTCTAATGATTTTTGATGTGAAAGGGTATATCGAATTTCAGAAAAAAGTTTTTTAGTATAAAATGATTCAAGTCTCACATAAGAAAGGCTTCTTTGCTGTGGATTGAAATGATAAATCTTATAATCGCCGGGGGCAATTTTATGGTAGAGCGGTACATCCTTTTGCGTTGAATTTTGATGTGCTGCTGTCAATTGATGTTTCTTCCTGATTCTATAAAGGGCCTTAAAATCCATCGCGTATTCATCGTACGCCGTCGGATCTAATGTCCCTATATCACCACCTGCAGAAATATTTCCCAGGTTTTTATAGGTGACTCCTCCAACAAAAGCCAAATTATTGCCGCCTATATTTAGCTGTGCCCTGCCTGTTTTTTCCATGTCAGACGACCAATATTTGCTATTCACATTACCATTGATCTTGAGGCCATCGTCAGAAAATACAGGATCCTGAGATAGCATATGAATGGTACCACCGATCGCATCAGATCCGTATTGCACGGAACCTCCACCACGCAACACCTCTATATTTGAGATCATCAGCGGATCAATGGTATTCAAGTATTGATTAGGCCCGGATCGATAGGTCGAGTTATTCATTCGAATGCCATCGATCATCAAAAGTGTTTGATATCCAGTAAGACCCCGAACAAAAGCCGATCCTCCACCATGATTTGTTTTCTGCATCCAAACTCCAGCGACGTGCGATAGGGCCTCGGGCATGGACATCGGTGACAAGGTGAGCAGCTGTCTTTTACTCAAAAAAGCTACAGATTCCGGCCGCTCAAAGGCATTTGTCTCGTATCGCTGAGCGGAAATGATGACTTCGTTATTAAGATAAATGGTGGTAAGCGTATCTGGGGAATGGTCATCTGCATGGGAGACCAAGCTCCCTAAAGAAAAAAGAAACAGTAAAAAAAATCTACGATCAACCACGTAATAGTTATTGTGCTGCACTTCAAGAAAAATTTTTATTAATGGATGCAAAGGAATTAATTTTTTATGATCAAATTCAACATTTGGTACTAAAACTGTATTATTATAAGTTGAGAAAGAAATTATTTACGGCAAATTAGAGCGCTTAGACAAAATATATACCCATGAAAATAATATCAACCAACATAGGAAATAAAAAAACCATTACTTGGAAGGGTAAAACCATGACCACTGGCATTTTTAAATTGCCTGTTTCTGAGCCCATTTTTTTAGGAAGCCGTAGTGTACATGGCGATCATATCAATAACCTGAAATTCCACGGTGGTTTGGATAAAGCATGTTATGGCTACGGAGAAAATTATTACCACTACTGGAAAACCCTTTATCCGGATTTGGATTGGACATTTGGAATGATGGGGGAAAACCTGACCATTTCAGATGTTCATGAGTCGGAAATCAGGATTGGCGATATATATAAAGTGGGAGCAGCAGTTGTGCAAGTTTCCCAGCCTCGCCAACCCTGCAATACATTTGCCGCAAAATTCGGTGCCACAGCAGTGATCAAACAATTTATCGAGTATGAACATCCTGGCATTTATTTTCGGGTGATCGAGGAAGGGAACGTACAAAATGGCGATGAATTTCATCTTGAATTGAGAAATCAAAAAGCACTTTCCCTTCAGGAGATATTTCAGCTTGTATACAAAAAGGGTAAGCTTGTCAATGAAGAAATGGCGAAGGCCGCCTTGTTTGATTCCAATTTGTCGGATAGCACCAAGAAGGACATAGCGCGGCATTGGAAAGTTTGAACACTATTCTATCCACATTTGATTCGTCCGTAAAATGACATATCATTTAATAATCTTAAATTTTCAATTTTATAAAAACCAACCGGTCTAATTAACCGTAACAGCATATCAATGGGATACAAGCACAACGTAGAGGATATCATTGAAAAGGGGACAGAGCTCTTTCGAAAAAAGGGATACCATCATGTGGGGATTAATGAAATTCTAAAAGCAAGTAATATTCCTAAGGGATCGTTTTATAATTTCTTTGATACAAAAGAGGAGTATGCCGGGAAGGTGATTGACGCATATGGCACAGCGAGCTTGAAAATGATTACCAAGGCACTTTCGGATATTACAGTTTCGCCTTTGGAACGCTTGAAACGATTTTATGCAATGCTTATCGACATCAATGAGAAAGATGGATTGGACGCCGGTTGCCTGGTAAATAATTTATCAATAGAGGTTGGCGGTAATAGCCCAGGAATGTCAAGGGCGGCAGATGAGGTATTTCTTATGTGGGTAAAGGAAATTGCAAAGTGCGTGAGAGAGGGGCAGGAAAAAGGAGAAATAATGGATTCAATGCCTGCAGAGGACATAGCAGAATATATGCATGCTGGTATTTATGGGGCATTTTCCAGAATGAAGGTAAACCAAAGCAGGATATATCTTGACAAATGGCATAAGATGACATTTGATTTCATAAGTAAAAAATAATCCATGTAGCATTCCTTATCGGAAAAATAAATCAGGGGTTACTTCATCGTTTGGGGCTACACAAGCAATCCTGTTATGACAGAATAAGGCCATTTTATTATGGCATCAATCCTTCAGTGACATGAAAATCTGGTAAATGGAGGTATTAAAATTTAGAATAAAACAAACTGGTCTAAATAAATTAAAAGAAATCAATTATAAACCTTTTAAAGTATACATCATGAAAATTCAAGTAAAAAGAACAATCAATGCCCCTGCAGAAGCCATATGGGCTTATTTGGGTGACTATTCAAATATCCATCGTTTTCATCCAATGCTGAAGGGATCGCATTTTACGGAAGGGACGGCCTCTTGTGAAGTTGGGGCTACAAGGCAATGTGATTTTAATGATGGAAATTACATCCAGGAACGGGTGTTGGAATGGGAAGAGGGCTCGCATTATACAGTGGATATTTACGATAGCTCGATGCCGGTAAAAAGTGCTCAGGCTACTTTGGGTGTCCGTCCTATAGGCGAGAATCAAACGGAGGCTTATATGCACATGGAAATGACCCCAAAAAGCAGTTTGATGAGCCCAATGATGTATTTAATGTATAAGTTTAATATTGCTCCAAATATATTAAAGGGATTGGAAAAGCTCTACGTATCAGAAAGCCAATTGCATGTTGCCAATGCCTGAAATTAACCCAATTATTCGCCGAATTGTTCGGGTTAACAATCATGAACAAATGTGCCCCCAAAGGTGCGAAATTATTTAAACAGCACCTGCGGATAATGCATAAAAACAAAAAGATGGGTGGAGCTAATTGCTCTATCCATCTTTTTGTTTTTATAACATTTTTTGCCCTCCTCACACATTATACACTTGTCCATATGCTGCTATTGAGCAAGCATTTCAGGAGCTTATGTTGTTGATTTTTAAAAATTATGCTCTTCGCTGTAATGAAATTCCTTTAGGGTCGTCTATATTAATGAAATGGAAATTGAGGCCTTTAAAAAAGAGTTGATCCCTGTAAAGGATAAGTTGTTTCGGTTCGCCAAAACAATGCTTCGGAATCATGAAGACGCGGAAGACGCGCTTCAGGAAGTTTATATAAAGCTTTGGGGAAACAAGGAAATCATTGAGGATTTGAAAAGTCCCGAAGCATATGCTATGAAAGTCATGAAGAATTTTTGTCTTGACAAACTTAAAAGCATGAAAAATAAGCACATGGTAGAAATTAAGGAGCCGGAAATCGGAAGGGAAAACATCACTCCATTTAGTATGGTTTCTTTTGACAATCTTAAAGAACTGATGCTGAAATTATTCAGCACATTGCCGGAACAGCAAAGGATCATTATACACATGAGGGATATTGAGCATTATTCTTATGATGAAATTGAAGAAGTGACAGGCATGAATGTAAATGCCATTCGGGTAAATCTATCGAGAGCCAGGAAAAATGTAAAGGGCAATTATTTAAAAATCAGAAACTATGAAACCAGATAAAATAAAAGCAATCCTTGAAAAATACTACGCTGGAGAAACTAGTCTTGAAGAAGAAAATTCCTTGCGACAATCTTTGAATACAGACATAGAGCTGCCAAACGAGCTAAAAGCAGATGCAGAGCTGTTTGCCATGATGAGCGCTCTGGAGGAGGAATCCACCGATCAGGAATTGGATTTTGAGCCTGAGGGGCCAAAAATAGTTTCGCTGGATCAAGGAAAAAGGCTTAATACCTTTTCATGGACAGCACGGATAGCTGCCGGATTTTCTTTGCTCGTTGTTGGTGTGCTGGCAGGTTGGTTGATTGGAAATCAGAATGGAGGCAACCAGGATGTCGCATCATTGAGGCAGGATATCAATGAAATGAAAAATTTAGTTGCACTGTCTCAATTGAGAAAAGAATCGGCAAGTGACCGCATTATGGCTACCTATGAAATTAAAAAGCTGGATAGCGCCAATGATGAAATTTTAGATGCCCTCATCAATACCTTCAACAATGATGATAATGCCAATGTGAAAAATGCCGCTGCCGAGGCCTTGTTCAAATTTGGCAATCACGACAAAGTGAGGAAAGCATTTATAAACGGAATCACAAATCAAACAGATCCGTTGTTGCAAATAAAGTTGATTGACATGCTGGTACGGTTAGATGAAAAAAGAGCCTTACCCAAACTGCAGGAGTTGATGCAGGAAGAAAGTCAAATGAAGGTCGTCAAACAAAAAGCAGCCCAGGGAATAGGTAGGTTATTGTGATGAATTATTAATTATAGAATAAGAAATAAATTAAATAGAGATATGAAAAAGTTAGCAATAAGTTTGATTTTGGTTTTGTCCGGGCAAATCATCCTGGCACAAAATGAATATAAAGCGGAATTGAAAAACAGCCCGGATACCAATATAGAAATTATGGTCGGATCAGAAAGTGTTCAGATCATCGGCCACGACAAGGATGAGATTAGGATCACCACTGATTTTTCAGGAGATTTTGTCGATACCCCTGCCGGAAAAAAGAAGCAAGCCCCGGAGCGCGCTGCCGGACTAAAACCCCTTACTGCTGATGCCGCTGATAATACCGGAATTGGGCTCGTAGTAGAAAAGGACGGAAATAATTTTAGTGTCTTAAAAATATCCAACCATGCCAGAAATAATGCCTATATATTTCACATCCCCAATAAGGCTAAACTGGAGGTTAATGATATCCATGCTCAAATAGAGACCACCTACAGCATTGAAAATCATAATGGTGAAATCGAAATTATGGCCCTAAACTCTCAGATAAAAATAAGCAATGTGTCGGGGCCTGTAGTTGCCAATGCCACCAATGGCAATGTGGAGGTTGTATTTAGCAAAATTACCCCTAAGAAGCCAAATTCCTTTCTTTCTGTCAACGGTTATGTGGATGTTACATTACCAAAAAATGTGGCCGCGGATTTACAGCTTCATACGGTAAATGGCGAGGCATATACGGATTGGGAAATTGACGTTGATAAAGATGCTTCAGCAGCTATGCCGGTAATCGCTAACATGAATATGTTCAATATTGAAGGAACAATAAATGGAGGTGGTGTTCCGATATCCATTCAATCGGTGAATGGAGATATATATTTGAGGAAAAAGGAGTAATGAAAGTTCATAGAATAAACTTCATGTACAAGCAATATGCCATCCCGAAAGCCAACGGGAGAAGAAGTAAGGCGAAGTGATATTTTTTCTTCTTATACTCAACTTCTTATATCATTCATATATCTGCTTTATACCATTCCAAAACCTTACGATTGACATACCCTCACCTTGGGCAAACTTTATATAAAGCTTGCCCAAGCTTTACGTTCAATCAAAGCAAGGTTTGATAAGATCATACGAATTAAATGAGAAATCCCAGCTTTCTTTCGAACCAAAATAGCATTTTGTACGGAGGGTAGAAAGAAAATAGTTCACTTACAGCTTAATATCCTTCAACTTAAACTTGCCCAACTGAAAGCCGAATTTAATGTTCCAGGCTTTAGGATTAGGGCTTGCGGAAGTGTGCAGAAAATCGTAGGTAAAAATAATTTGTCCTTGCAGGGCTTTGGAAAATCTCATCTGTTTGCCAACACCGAGCAGCAATCCTTCATGCCAGGAACGGGTGGGCAAATCAGTTCCTGTTGTCTGATCAACTATCGGTGTGCTCAGGTACTGAAACTCGCCATGGCCGAAGAAGCCTTTCCATACTTTATGCTGTGCGATCGCGCTGCCTCCATATACATCCTGAGCAGTTTTTACTGCAACCGATGAATTGTTTTCTATCCCCAGGCTGGCGCGGTAGGTGCCGGAAATACCGGCAGAGAACAATTTATTAAATCGATACAATAGGTTTGGCGACAAATCCAAACTGATCGGATTGGTGCGCTGGATTTGAAACCCCAGGCCAAATACCAGGCGTTTTTTCAAGGGTTCGTTTTTTAAGGATGTCGCTTTCACGGCTGTACTCAAATCCCTTGAATCCGGCACGTAGGAGTATTTCTTTTTGAGTTTGCTCATCATACCCTGGGCTTCTGTCAATTTATCCTGATGGCTTGCAAAGTAATCCGTAGCTTTTTTAACCGCCATATCCTTTGCCTCTGCTTTCATGGCCTGGGCATCCCGGTACCGCTTAAGGTCTGCCAGCATGCTTTCCGGCAATTGCTTCATCGCATCCAGTTCTTTGGTTTGATCATTAAACAGTTTAGCTTCGGACATTTGTGCTGCTTTAGCATCAACCATACCGTCCACCTTTGATGGGTCTTTGAGTGCTTGCCCCGCCTTCTGGAGTTCCTGTATTTCGTCAGGGATGTTCGCATTGGGAAGATCCTGTTTAAACCATTCGTTATCT
>JAUUZS010000154.1 GCA_030589835.1 Cyclobacteriaceae bacterium | reverse complement strand
GTAAGATCACTGGTCCGGATGCATTCGGAGCAAAAACATCAGGTGTTATCGAAGGGGCCTTTTTTGGACAGTTAGAATCCAATATCAACAGCTTCAGATTACGGCATGCCTTCATAAAGCTTAATTGGAAAACTACAGAGTTAATAGCCGGACAATATTGGCACATGATGTTTGTAACTGGTTGTTTTCCAGGTACTGTATCATTTAATACTGGGGTTCCCATTCAATTTTTTTCAAGGAATCCTCAAATACGGATAACTCAAAAACTCGGAAAAATTACGCTGGCAGGAGCTGCAGCAACCCAGCTGGATTTTGTGAGCCCGGGAGGTGCCGAAACTTTACAGAATGCATTGTTACCGGATTTGACAGGACAGTTAAGCTACACTACTGAAAAACTATTATTTGGTGTATCTACTGGATATAAGCAACTCATGCCACGCATTGAAACTGAAAACAATTACAAAACAGATCAGATGGTTAGAGGATTTACAACCCAGGCTTTTTTTAAGTATGTATTTAAACCTTTAACATTTAAAATTCAAAGTACCTATGCACAAAATGGATTTGATGGTCTTCAAATTGGAGGATATGCTGTAAAATCAATTACGGATCCGTTGAGAGATTATCGGGATTATACTACAATAAATACTTTAGGAATCTGGAATGATATTCATACAAACAACAAAAAATTTCAATTTGGTCTGTTCTCCGGATATATTAAGAATCTAGGCTCCATTGATGAAATTGAAGAAATTGGCATGATTACCCGTTATACACGAGGTTCTGATATCGCTTATGTGTATAGGATAGCTCCCCGATTTATATGGAACAGTGGGAAGGTAAGACTTGCTGCTGAGGTTGACCATACAGCAGCCGCATATGGAGATTCTGTTAATGACAATGCAGTTCCTCAGAATGCAAAGGTTGTTAGTAATAACCGTATATTAGTGGCTCTTTATTATTTCTTTTAGAAATTTTGAATGCCTGATTAATCAATTCATAGAGTGGTAAATCAGCTTTGATCGTTCCTGGCATATATCCATTCTAAGGGGTCATTAATTCAGGCATTCTCGTTAAGTTCATTTTCTCAATGAAAATCGCTATCATCACCGACATTCATGAGGATATCATCAGCTTGAAAGAAGCGCTGAGGAAAATTGAAAAATATAAATGCGATGATATAATTTGCCTTGGTGATATTTCAGGTTTTAGCGTTCCATATTATAATTATCTCCAGACCAGAAATGCCCATGAATGTTTGTCCCTGATCCGGTCAAATTGCAAAATCGTTATCCTCGGCAATCATGATATTCATGCAGCAGGTATCATCCCTGAACATTGCTCTTTTTTTGATTTCCCGGAAAATTGGTATCAACTAAATTATCATCAACGGCACAAATTGGCCAATGATACTTTGTGGTTACACGAAGAAAATGACCTGAATCCATTGTACAAGGATGATGATTTAGCCTATTTGAAATCCTTGCCGGAATATGCTATCCTAAAAACACCAGAAATCAATATGCTATTCACCCACTATGTATATCCCAATATATCAGGTCTGAAAAAAGAATTTTATACCTACAGCGATGAATTTCAGCAACATTTTGAATTTATGGATCGAATGGATTGCAAAGTTAGCTTTACCGGCCATTCGCATACCAAAGGATTTAATATTACTACGAAAAAAAACTTCAAACAATACAGGTATAAAAAAAAGCAACTCCCCGCTGAGCCGAGCTGCGTTGGCATATCGCCAATCACAAGCAGCGGAAAAAGAAGCGGGATTTGTATCTTTGATACGGATGAATTGAATGTTCATGTATTGAGATTTTAATCAAAAACATCATATTATGCCGGGCAAGCAATTACATAAGTTTTTTTTAAGCATCGTATTCCCTTCCATATTGGCGATCAGCTTGTTCATCATATTCATTTTTGTGTTGATTTTACCTGCTTTTGAAAAGACCATTATGGACAAAAAGAAGGAGATGATCCTTGAACTTACCAATACTGTCTGGAGTTTGTTGGAAGAATATGATCATGAAGCTGAAAAACAAAACCTCTCTGAAGAAGATGCTCAAAAGATGGCAGCCTCTAAAATTGAGAAGATCAGGTACGGAAAAGAAAATAAAGATTATTTCTGGATCATTGATATGCATCCGACTATGATCATGCATCCATACAGAAGCGAATTGAAGCAAACTGACCTTTCGGACTACGCAGATGCAAACGGTATAAAATTGTTTGTAAAAGCCGTAGAAACGGTTGATACACATGGAGAAGGATTCATTGATTACATGTGGCAATGGAAAGATGATTCTACGCGTATTGTCCCAAAATTATCTTATGTCCGGGGATTTGAGCCATGGGGTTGGGTGGTTGGAACAGGAATTTACCTGGGAGATGTGAAAGAAGAAATAGCTATTTTAAAAACCCGGCTCTTGAAAATCTCCTTTATTATTTCCTTGATCATCATCATCATATTGTCATTCGTTATTCGTCAAAGTCTGAATATTGAAAACAAAAGAAAGGATGCCGAGGCCAACCTGTTGTTATCCAGACAAAAATACAAGTCACTTGTTGAGGCCTCGACAGAAGGCACCTTAATGATCCGGAACCGTAGCATTATATTTTCAAATGTTAAATTCAACAAGCTATTAGGATATGATTCAAACGAAGTATTATCGCTAAACTTTGGAGACATCTTCAAAATTGATTGGGAACTACTTATTTCTTCTTTTGATGATCCTAAAAAATCCGTATCGATCGAAACACAAATCAAATGCAAAGATCAATCTGAAAAAGACGTCATTCTTTCTGTTTCAAAAATTAAACAAGCTAACGATATAGGGTACATCATTGTCACTAAAGAAATCACCCCACAAAATCAAATCGAAAAGGAAGCGGAACACCTAAGTGATGCATTGCAGACCTCTCTTCTCCTTATGAATCAACCCATTCGGCCCATCATCCATGATATTCTGAAATGTCCTGTCGATACATCTATTCGTGATGCGGCCTTGTTGATGACCAGAAAAAAGAGGAATGTTCTTTTTATACATAAGGAAAATGATATAATAGGAATAATCACCAACAGCGATTTGAAAAAACGCGTTTTGGCTACAAATCTGGATGCTCAAAAACCAGTAATCGAAATCATGACTTCGCCAGTCATATCGATACCGGATCATGCCCTATTATATGAAGCCATCTTAATTTTCAAAAATAAAAATATTTCACACCTGGCTGTAAAAAGCGAAAATGGTGAGATCGAAGGAGTCATCAGTTATAAAAATATTATTGGCATTCAACAAAACACGCTTAGTTATTTGATAAAAGAAATTGAAGTTGCTGAAGATGTCGAACAGTTGCGTAAAATATACAGCAAGGTTCCGGTTTTGGTAAACGCACTTATTGAAAGCGGTGACAAAACCCAAAATATTACGCGAATTATCAGTTCAGTTTCAGATGCCATTGTCCATCGAATCATTGATTTGGCTATAGAAGATTTGGGAAATCCACCTTGTGAGTTTGCCTTTATGGTGATGGGGAGTGAAGGAAGAATGGAACAAACCTTATCTACAGATCAGGACAATGCCATTGTCTTTGAAAACCAGGAAGCAGATAAGCTAAATATAGCATCAGACTATTTTCAAAAACTAGGACGGCAGGTATGTCAGAACCTGAATATTGTGGGCTATAAATTATGCGATGGCGACATCATGGCCCAGAATCCTAGTTGGACTCAGCCTTTATCTAGCTGGAAAGATTACTTCTCAGAATGGATTAATACCGGTGACCCTCAAAGCATTTTGGATGCCAGCATATTTTTTGATTTTCGCTGCGTTTTTGGGAAAAAATATTTAACAGATGAATTGCGAAACCATGTGAACCAAAGCGCTGACAACAAATCTGTCTTCTTTTATCATATGGCCCAATCCATTGTAAAATTCAAGCCACCACTTAGCTTATTTGGTAAAATTATTGACGAGAATCATTCAGGTGATCATATCAATTTAGATCTTAAAAAAATTCTTTTCCCCGTCATTAGTTTTATCAGGCTATATGCATTGAACCACAAACTCTGCGAAACCAATACCTTATCAAGAATAAAGCAACTTTACCTTCAGCAGTTCATTCCTAAATCGATGTATGACGAGCTTGTATTATCATACAATTATTTGATGCACATCCGGTTCAAATCTCAAAGTGAAAGTATTTTGAATAACAAAATACCCAATAATATTATTGACATCACCCAACTCACACACATTGAGGTTTCTACCATAAAGAAAATTTTTGGTGAGATAAGCAACCTTCAAACCAAACTAAACTTCGATTTCACAGGCACCATGTAACTGCTAAAGAATCGGCTTTAGAATTTTCCAGACATTGTCAGCGACAATTTGGTGCCCTTCGACATTCGGATGTATTCCGTCTGGGAGGTTAAGGTCAGGAATTCCTGCCACGCCCTCTAATAGGAAAGGAATGAGTGCCGCATTATTTTTCCTGGCTAACTCACGATAAATTATTTCAAATTCGTTGCCGTAAGTCTCGCCCATATTTGGCGGAACCATCATTCCGGCAATAACAAAAGCCACATCCGGGTATTTTTGCTTCACCTTATCCATGATTGCCTGAAGATTTTTTCTTGTGGATTTCAACGGTAGTCCACGCAAACCGTCATTGGCACCAAGTTCCAACACAAAAATATCAATAGACTGGTTCATCACCCAGTCTATTCGGCTTAGTCCACCTGCTGAGGTCTCTCCACTCAAGCCCGCATTGATCACGGTATACTTTGCGTTTTCCCCATCAATTTTTTGCTGTACCAAACTTGGAAAAGCCAATTCCGGATCTAATCCAAAACCGGCAGTCAGGCTATTGCCAAAAAACAAAATATTTTTTTGCTGCTTTTGGGCCGCTGTAGAATTAAAATTTCCTGGCAAAACAACCATCAGTACAGTGATAAGTAATTTTATCATACCAAACGTTTTGATTAAATTTGTAATTAAAAAATTAATCCGATGCTAAAATTACTTCTTTTACGATCCGTCCATCAAATATTTTAAACCAAATTTCAAAAAATTGATTTATTTTATAAAAAATAGATTTTTATGAGTTCAATTCTTAAAGTAGAACAGCTTTCTAAAACATTCTCTTCAGGTCAAAAAGATCTGACGGTACTACAAAACATATCTTTTGAAGTGGCTCCTAGTGCAGGTCTTTCCATAGTAGGGCCATCAGGAAGTGGAAAAACAACATTACTTGGCTTATGTGCCGGACTTGACCAACCCACAACCGGCAAAGTGAGCCTCGTTGATATTGAACTTAATCGCTTAAATGAAGATGACCGGGCCTATGTAAGAAATCAATATGTAGGATTTGTATTTCAGAATTTTCAATTGCTGCCCACGCTTACCGCTTTGGAAAATGTAATGATCCCTTTGGAATTACGGGGAGGAAAAAATATTTCAACAAAGGCGCAGAACCTGCTTGACCGTGTTGGGTTGGCGGAAAGAATGCATCACTACCCATCGCAGCTTTCGGGCGGTGAGCAACAAAGAGTAGCGATGGCCAGGGCTTTTATTACCGATCCTAAAATACTATTTGCCGATGAACCGACGGGAAACCTTGATGAAGAAACTGCAGAAATGGTCACCAACCTCCTTTTTGAGATCAATCAGGAAAAAGGAACGACACTCGTTTTAGTGACGCACAACCTCCAACTGGCCGCTCATACGGGTAGAATTCTCAAACTCAAAGGAGGAAAATTAATCGAAGATAAAGCTGTTTCATTGTAATCAGAATATGGATTATAAAATAAAGGTAATTCGAAAAAATACTTCATTATTAAAATCCGGATGGATCTGGAAGCTGGCATACAAAGATGCCAGAAAGAATTTCTCCAGGCTTTTTCTCTTCGTCTCCTCCATTGTTATCGGTATTGCTGCGCTTGTCGCGATCGATTCGTTCAACCATAATCTTCAGAACGATATCAACGGGCAGGCCAAGGAATTATTAGGGGCAGATCTGGCAATAAACAGCCGTGGCAAAACTTTCGAGAAAGATTTTCTTTCCGGCCTTGATACGATAAAAGCTGAGTTTGCACGGGATGCCAGATTCGCCTCTATGGTGTTCTTCACCAAAAGCCAGGGGACGCGCTTAATTCAAGTAATTGCTTTGGAAGGGGCTTTTCCCTTTTATGGAGATATAGAAATCAGTGAAAACTCAAATTTATCTTCCTTTCGCTCGGGAAAAAGTGTACTCATTGACGAAAGCCTGGCCATACAATATGGCGTTGACATCAATGACTCGCTCAAGCTCGGAAAGTCTTCTTTTGCCATAAGTGGGTTTGTCACAAGTTTCCCGGGCAGCACAAATATAACTGCATCATTTGCTCCGGTGGTTTACCTGCCCTATGAACTACTCGAAGAAACCGGTCTTATCCAATATGGTAGCAGGGTAAATTATAATAAGTACCTGAAAATTATTGATGATGATGTGGACAAGATTGTAGCACAGCTCGATCCACTTGTTGAGCAAAAAGGATACCGATATGAGACCGTTGAATCAAGGAGAAAAGACCTTGGTCAGGGATTTGAAAATCTTTATAAATTCTTCAACCTACTGAGTTTTGTCGCATTAATTTTAGGCTGTATTGGTGTGGCAAGTTCTGTATATATTTATGTGAAAGAAAAAAAATATGCTGCCGCTGTCCTCAGGTGCATGGGCGCTTCCGGATGGCAAATATTTTATGTGTTTTTCATCCAGATTCTATTTCTTGGAATTATTGGCAGTATACTCGGCGTGATGCACGGTATTTTAGTACAGTATTTATTGCCCATGGTAGTTAGCGATTTTATTCCAATCGAAGTTTCCGTACAGATTTCATGGCTGGCCGCACTCCGTGGCCTTGTGGTTGGGTTGATTATCTCTACCCTATTTTCTGTCCTGCCATTGGTAAATATTCGATTTATCCCTCCGCTCATCATCCTCAGGACTACAGTAGAAAAAACTCAACGAGTTAGCAAATTCCGGTATTTTATATTCTTACTGATCATTATTTTTCCATGGTTATTTGCCATAGACCAAACTGGAAGCATCAGAAATGGAAGCGCATTTTTTGGCGCGTTACTCCTTGTTTTTGGCTTACTCTGGTTGGTTTCAAAGGGATTGATTTTTATGGTTAAAAAATACTTTCCTAAAAATTCCAGCTTTGTATGGAGGCAGAGTTTGGCCAATCTATTCAGGCCCAACAATCAAACCTTGGTACTTGTGGTCGTTATTGGCCTTGGCACCTTTCTGGTTTCTACCATGGCTTTGATACAAAACAGCCTCTTAGGTCAGGTTGAGTTTGCCGGGAAAGGGGAAAGGTCAAATACCGTTTTATTTGACATCCAGCCCTATCAGAAAGAACAGGTGGTGGAACTTGCCGAAGAGTATCATATTCCTGTTCAGCAACTTGTTCCAATTATCACTACACGAGTGAAATCTGTACGCGATTCTTCTGTGGCAGACATTCAGGCAGATACCTTATCACAAATCCGGAATTGGGCGTTAACAAGAGAATATCGTGTGACGTATCGCGACAGCCTGATTTCATCTGAAGAAATTATTGAAGGAATATTTAATAATCCATCAGCCGATGAATCCGACAGTATTTTTATTTCGGTTTCTGATAATTTGCAACGTGGCCTCAGACTTAAGTTAAAAGATGAGATCATTTGGAATGTGCAAGGCGTGCCGATTACAACATATGTTGGGAGTATAAGAGAGGTTGATTGGCGTAGGGTACAAACCAATTTTATGGTTGTTTTTCCGAGTGGTGTGTTAGAAAGCGCTCCGCAATTTTTTGTACTGGTCAGTAAAATAGACGATCCACAAATTTCCGCCTCATTTCAGCAGGATCTTGTGAAAAAATTCCCTAATGTTTCTGCCATTGATCTGACTCTTATCCTGAATACGCTTGATGGTATTTTTGATAAAATAGCCCTGGTCATCCGGTTCATGGCGCTCTTCAGTGTATTGACTGGATTGTTTGTGCTTTCCGGAGCAGTGATCAATAGCAAATATGCCCGCTTAAAAGAGAACGTATTGCTCCGTACTTTGGGTGCCGTACAAAAACAACTCCTGCAAATGACCATTATAGAATATAGTTACCTGGGACTTTTTGCCGGACTCACCGGAAGCCTCCTTGCGCTGATTGCCAGCTGGGGCTTATCCATTTTCTTTTTTGAAATTTTGTTCTTCCCTGACTTTATTTCCCTTGTCATAATATGGCTTTTAGTGACTTTCTTAACAGTTTTTGTAGGTTGGATCAACACCAAAAGTATACTTAACAAATCGCCATTGGAAATTCTAAGAAAGGAAGTTTAGCAAAAGCTAATTCATGTTGATAAAATTCGCAACGAAAAAATTGCCGAAGCAGAAGTTGAAATAGCCAAATAGACCTTGATCAGGCGATATGAGGACAATTATCTCGTTGCATACAGAAATTAAGGCAAAACCATTGTCGAAAAGCTATTCCCGCACATCCAATCACGCAGTACTTCTTCGGATTCAGATGAATTTGGTATCTGAGCTTCTTTTCAAGTAAAAAAGTCCTGCAAAAACGTATAAT
>JAUUZS010000155.1 GCA_030589835.1 Cyclobacteriaceae bacterium | reverse complement strand
TGTCAGAAGTCGGAAGACCGGAGACCGAAGTGATAAAAGGTAAAAATCCAATGCAGGAATAAGAAACATTAACATTTGCTGATTTTGGAATTCTTTTCTTCCGACTCCTGACTTCGGACTTCCGGCTGTTGGGCCCAAGTTTTCCATTAAAATAACAGTAGAACCTACAAAATAAAAGCCCGGTGAATGAACCGGGCTCTAAATGAATGAATGATCTAATTTAATAAACTAAATATCTAATTCCCACCCTTTTCTGGGCTTCCTTTTTATTAGCCTTTTAGCAAATTCCGATGCATTGACCTCCATAAATTCTTTCTTAAATCGAGGCTGGCCATTTTCATTGTTTATTTTTAGTGTCTTCAGAAAATGAGTTTTTTCATCGGGACCGATATTGGTGAATTTCATGTTTTCGCCATCCCATTTCAAGACACGCTGCAAACCGGTCAGGCGCGAAGCAACCGTTCCCATTACTACCACCTCATTGAAAGGTCCTGCGTAACCAAAATGTGATTTGGTTTTTACTCTATTTTCAGGTTTCTCCTTACAAGCTCTCAACCAGTCTTTTTCATGCCCGTCAATTCCACCAGCTACGATTCGTTCCGTAACTTCAGGTTTGTAATTTTTAAACTTTTCCCTTGGTAAATATATTGGGTTACGAGCGTAGCAACCCGTAATAATTTTGCCTTTTGTGCCCACAAACATCACACCTCCATCATTGTCGCCCATTTTATCGCCGTCTTCCATCTCAATAGGGCGATCCGGCATAATGCCACCATCATACCAGGTAACCTTTACTTCCGGCATGTTCACATTTCTGTAGGCCTCACGTTTTGGAAAGTAATAGGTGATTTTTTCTGACATTGGAGGAGAGTCTTCCGTCGATTTTGTCGTGCTGGCTTCAATTCCTGTAGGATACTTTAGTCTTAACGAACGCATGGCTATATCAAGAATGTGGCAAGCCATGTCGCCGAGGGCACCGGTTCCAAAATCCCAGCGTCCACGCCAGTTCCACGGATGATAAGCGGGATGATAAGGTCTTTCCGGAGCTGCGCCCAACCACAAATCCCAATTCAGGTAAGAGGGTACTTTAGGTGTTTCTTCCGGTCGATTGAGACATTGCGGCCATACTGGTCTGTTTGTCCAGGCATGAACTTCGCGCACCTCGCCAATTTCACCATTCCAGATGCTCTCACAAACTTGTGCGGTGGCCTCATTGGATGCCCCCTGGTTTCCCATCTGAGTAGCTACGTTATACTTTTCGGCCGCCTGTGTCAGCACTCTCGATTCATATACCGAATGCGTCAGAGGCTTCTGGCAATACACATGCTTGCCCAGTTTCATAGCCTCAAGGGTGATTTTGGCATGATTATGATCTGGAGTAGCGATAATTACCGCATCGATCTGGTCACCCATTTTGGCAAACATTTCCCTGTAATCCTCAAAAGTATTTGGGGTAATTTTATCTGGAAATTCCTCTTTGAATTTCTCGAGACGGGTTTTAATAGGTCTTTTATCCACATCGCAAAAAGCAACAATATTTTCATCGGCACATTTGCGCATATTGTTGTATCCCATAGAAAGACCGATCAACGCAATATTCAGTTTTCCGGCGGGCCATTTTTTTTCAAATGAATTTTCTTCCAGCGTTATGGGTTTCTTCTCCTTCTCCTCTGTACATCCTGCCCCCATAGTGGCCGGAATAACGGTTGCTGATGCCAGTACTGAGGAGGCCTTGAGGAATTCACGACGTGGCATGAGATTTTTTATATTCATATCAATTATAATTTTTTGGGTTAACACTATTTTCCCTATTAGATCTTATTTTCTTGCTCTATATTATATACTATTTTTTTATGTGTATCGACTATACAAAATCAAATGTTTTTTGTGTAATGATATATGCTATCATGAAAAAGTCAGCATTTTTATAATCCATGTATTTCTAAAAAAAAAGCATCACAAATATGGTTTATTACATTGAAAAAGAGGTAATATATACTATTTTTATCATCAATTTTTTTACACAAAAAACTTTTAATTATGAATTGGGCCATTACATATTTAAGATTTTCATTACTTATACTTATCATTCCATTCTTTTTTGTTCAATGTAATCCGGGAGAAAAAGAAACAAACGAGGATTTTGTCACCATTTCAAAAGAAGTATTAAAAGACAAAATAAAAGGAGCCTGGGCGGCTCAAACGATTGGGGTGACCTATGGAGGTCCAACGGAATTTAAATACAATAAAAAAATCATACCTGAAAGTGTTGAGATTTATTGGTCAGATACCATGATGTATCACTGGATGTCGCGTGTTCCAGGGCTATATGATGACGTTTACATGGATTTGACTTTTGTAGAGGTTATGGAGAAAGAAGGCATTGATGCGCCAGCAAGCTCACACGCCAAGGCCTACGCCAATGCCAAATACTGGCTGTGGCACGCCAATCAGCAAGGAAGGTACAACATACTTCATGGCATCAACCCTCCAGAATCCGGACACTGGCTCAACAATCCCCATGCCGATGATATAGATTTTCAGATCGAAGCGGACTTTGCAGGCATTATGAACCCCGGAATGCCAAATAGCGCATTGGAAGTTTGTGACCGTATCGGACATATCATGAATTCTGGCGATGGCTATTATGGAGGCGTATTTATGGCAGCCATGTACAGTTACGCTTTTGTTTCTGACGATATCAGTTCTATTATCAATAATTCCTTAAAGCACATTCCCACACAAAGTACCTTTTACCAATGTATTGCAGATGTGGTGAGCTGGCATAAAGATAATCCTGCCGATTGGAAAGCGAACTGGAAACTGATCGAAGATAAATGGGGGACTGATATTGGCTGTCCGGATGGAGCGCACAGAGATTTTAATATCGATGCTAAAATCAACTCCGCCTATGTGGTTCTTGGGCTTTTGTATGGAGAAGGGGATCTTGGAAAAACAATGGAAATTTCTACCCGTGCAGGTCAGGATTCGGATTGCAACCCCGCTTCATCGGGAGCCATACTAGGCACAATAATAGGATATAATAATATTCCCGATTATTGGAGCAAAGGCCTTAGTCAGGTTGAAGATATGGATTTTCAATTTACCTCCACTTCGCTGAACGATGTATATGAAATCAGTTATCGACATGCACTGGAAATGATCACCAAAAACGGAGGAGATATAGAGGGAAGCAACGTTCGAATTAAAAATCAGGAAGTTGTAGTAGCGCCTTTGGAACAAAATTTTGAAGGATATGTTTTGAAAGATCCCGTTGTACTTAACGAAAATATTACCCATTCGGATGCGCAGGAATTTGAGATTGAATTTGAGGGGATCGGTGTTGTCTTAATGGGAAAGGCGCGGCACGTGGATTTTGATAACACCTATGCATTGCTTTCTGATGAAGAAACCATGAACGGATATAAGCTCAATGTAGAATTTTATATTGATGATCAGCTATCTAAAACCATGGAATTGCCACTATACTTTATAGAGCGCGCCCATGAGTTGTTTTATCAATACGAAATTCCTGATGGAAAACATACTTTAACCCTTAAAGTTACCAATCCGCATGAAAAGGTTTACCTCGGCGTACGGAATTTAATTGTTTATGGAAAAGAGTGATTTGTTTGTCCCGCTTAATTTTTTAGACAGTCTCATAAAAATTAACCGATAGGGAACATTGACGAAATAAGTTGTTCAAAAAAGAATAAGGCTGACTGGGTGAGTTATTTCGTCATTGTTCCTAAGGCACGAAGATGCCAAGACCCTCTGCGACTTTATGCCTTAGCGGTGATTTCAAAATTATAGGCTTTTCTCCTCTATGGAAATGATTGCTTTGTGCAGCTCACGCTGACATAGCAATGTATGATGTTGTACAAAACAGGAAAAATACCCCAAGAATCAGTACAAAAATGGCGGACACAAACATGATTACTATCCTTTTCATGATATTAAATATACAACATCAACAGTAAATAGGTTTCTTGATTTGAAGAGATAGTATTTTTTTTATGGAATAACATATGGCTTTGCATCCTTAAGATAAAAGGCTATGAAATTTAGAATACTATTTTTATTATTGATTGCAAACCAGGCTTTTGCACAATACGACCAAGAAACTGAACTTCTTACTTCCATTAAAGATGTTACGGTATTTCTCAAAGGAGCTCAAATCACTCAAGCAGGAATGGCAAGTATCAAGCCAGGAAGATCTAAAATCATTGTCAAATCATTGTCGCCATATATTAATGAAAGGAGTATTCAAGTAAAGGCCACAGGATCTTTTACCATTCTTTCTGTCAATAGAAAGATGAATTACCTGAATGAATTAATTCGCGATGTCAAAACAGACAGTTTAAATAATATCCTGGAACGGGTTAGAAGGCAACTGGCCGAAAAAAAATCCAGATCAGAAATTTTAAAAGAAATGCAAAGTTTGCTAAATGTAAATAAAAAATTGGGAGGCGAGTCTGAAGGGGCAACTATATCAGAATTGAAGGAAGCCATCAATTTTTATAATAGTGAGCTGATGCGCATAAAATCAGAAGAAATTAATATCGTCTATGAAACAGCAGCTTTGAATAAGGAACTTACGAAATTGCAGAAGCAGCTTGGAGAAATAAGAAGCCGATCTGGTAAACCTGCCAGTGAAATTGAAATTTGCGTGGATGCAAAAACAACAACAAAGAGCAATTTTACTATTTCATATCTTGTTGCCAATGCCGGCTGGCATCCCAAGTATGACCTGAGGGTCATTGATGTCACAACCCCATTGGAGCTGACCTATAAAGCTGAGGTGTATCAGAACACTGGTGTGGATTGGAATAAAGTTAAACTCAAATTCTCAAATGGAAATCCAAATCAAAGTGGGGTGGCTCCTGAATTATCCACGTGGTATTTAAACTATCGTAGGAATATTATTCGTCCGCAAAAAAAGTTTGATCGGCTAAGTGCAGGAAAAAGTAAAGCAAGAGTAGCTCAAGCTGAGCCTTTAGCATATAATGAGGAATTGTCTGAAGTATATATTGCAGACCATCAAAACAATTTAGCCACTCCAATAGAGCATCAAACGACGGTGGAATTTGTAGTGGATATTCCATATACGATAAAATCGAATGGTGAAAATCTTTCTGTTCAGCTTGTAAGCCAAAAAATGGAAACAAACTACGAATATTATGCTGTGCCCAAGCTGGACAAGGATGCGTTTCTTATCGCCAGGATTATCAATTGGGATCAATATAACTTATTGGAAGGTGAAGCCAATTTATATTTTGAAGATGCTTATGTTGGCAGGACGGTCTTAAATGCCAGGACCTTAAATGATACGCTGGATATTTCTCTTGGAAGAGATAGAAATATTGTGATAGGTCGAAAAAAAGTAGAAAATTTTTCCAAAAGGATCACCTTGGGCAGCAACAAAATAGAAAGCAGGGGATTTGATATTATTGCAAGAAATAAAAAATCTACGCCGATAAAGCTCACTCTGTTTGACCAGATACCCATATCTGCAAGAAGTGAAATCACCGTAGAAGCAGTGGAACTATCGAAAGGTAAACTAGATGAAAAAACTGGTCAGGTGACCTGGGAAATTGAATTGCTACCACAAAAACAGACAGAGCTAAAAATGCAATACGAAGTAAAATATCCAAAAAAAGAGCGTTTAGTTTTGGAGTAAGCCTTGGTTCTCCACCTTAGTATCTAAGTTATAATATTCGTGTATTATTTGGCAAAAGTTTGGAGTGAACTAAAGTTTAAAGTGACTAAAGTTGAGAAGAATCCTTCAACTTTAGTCACTCTAAATACTTGAAACTCTAGGCACTTTTCTGGCTTGTCCAGGTTAGGTAAAGATAAATCATCTGCCGGTATTTAGCCGGCAGATGATTTATTCCGCCAATATCTCACACATTTATCAGCAGAATTTTTAATATTTCCATTGATTATTTAGTTCTTTTTGATCAACTTTAGTGCACTATTTTTTACTCATATTACCAAAAAATGACATAATCATGGAAGACACAAACAAATCAACTCAAACTCGTCGGCAATTTATCAAAACGAGTTCTGCAATTGCTGCCGGAATGGCCTTTGCCCCAAACATTGCCTGTACTACCGAGAATGTTACTTCCCTGATGAAAAGACCATTCGGAAAAATTGGCTTTGACGTTACCTCATTCGGACTCGGAGGGCAGGCTTCTATCCAATGGACACCACCGGATGTAGCGCCGGAAAAAATTATCCTCAAAGCTTTTGACAAAGGCATCAACTATTTCGATACCTCTAACCTTTATGGGCCTAGCCAGCTTAATTTCAATAAAGCATTCAAGGAATTATCCCTATTGCCGGGAACAGCCGGTTATAATGAAAAGTTGCGAAAATCCATTTTCCTCACTTCTAAAACCCATTTGAGGTGGGCAAAAGGTGGAGATGAAAGAGAAGGGGTTAGAAACCGTACAAATGGCACTTCCGGAACTTTTACCATCGATGATGTGAAACGCACACTTTCTCAAATTTATGGTGATGGACAAGGAAACTATCCTAGTGGCGCATATTTGGATATGGTAATGATTCATAACCTCAATACGGTAGCCGAGGTTGATGTGCTTTACACAGGATATAATAATCCAGATCCGAAAGATGAAAATATTGGCGCTTTGGCGGCATTGCTTGACTTGCGCGACGGCACGAATGCAACAGGATTGAATCATAAGGAAGAAAAATTGATCAATCACATAGGATTTAGCGGGCATTTTTCTGCTTCCGTCATGATGGATATGATTCGCCGGGATGATAAGAACATTCTGGATGCCATGCTTGTAGCGATCAACGCTAATGATAAGTTAAATTTCAACATGCAACATAATGTAATCCCTGTTGCGATGGCAAAAAACATGGGCATCATCGGGATGAAAGTATTTGCCGACGGAGCCATGTACACCAAGGAGGCCAATTGGTCGAGAGATCACAATAGCGTCGTGAGGACGGTAGGAAGCAATAAATTACCGAGCCGGCCGCTGATAGAATATGCACTCAGTACACCGGGCCTCAGTACTGCAATCATAGGAATCGGTCAAATCAGTGAGGATCATGGCCTATGCCAACTGACACAAAATATTTCTTCGGCTCAGATAAAATCAGAAGGGCTTTCTGATGCTGAAAGAAGCGATATTGAGAAAATGGCGCTTAGTGCCAAGGAGGGTAACACAAATTATTTCCAGGTGCATGAAGGTGGATTAACAGAAGCCTCCGACTCGGCAGCAGAAAAAATGGAGGACAAGACTGTAAAATTATCCTGGAATACTGCCTATGCAGGAAATAATCAAATAAAAAATTATGAGATTCTGAGAGATGATGAGGTCATTGGAAATGTGCAGCATTCCCCTCAAACAAGCAATACACCCTTCACTTTCGTCGATAAAGCAGCAGATAGTCAAGAGCATAAGTATAAAATTATAAGCGTTGATGGTGCAGATCAAAAAGCAGAGACAGCAACAATTGTTGCCTGATCAATAATTCAATCTGCCAAAGCAGGCCAGTGTTTGTATGCATACATTCACTGGCCTTTTTCATAAACATATGCTGCTACGTTCCTTGAGGCAAGCGCATCGAAGCAGGGCAATACCCAGCGAAAACAAACCATAAACCTGCTAAGCAATACGTTATTTTTATACAATTATCGTTCTTGTTATATAAATTTTTTAGAATGAAAAAACCTGCCATACTGTTGTGTATTCTTTTTTATTCAACCTCATTTATTTTCGCAGACCCTCCAACATCCATTTATATAAAAGCTTCAAAGGTCAACTGTCGGGGTCTTGAATATTATATTGAGGTGAACTCTGTTTCACCAATTGGTTCTGATTGGTTACTAGGAGATTTTCATTTATCCTATGGGGATGGCACATATGACCAAATAGATTACAATGATTTTGAGGTTGTATCAATTAATTCAGGATACCTAAAAAGTATTTATGTTATAAAGCATGCCTATCCGGGACCAGGGATTTATACCATTAGTCTGAGGATTTTTAACCGGTATAATGATATTAATAATATGGCACATTCGGTAAACACACCAATGTATATAGAGACCACCTTAATTCTTGATCCGTTTTTGGGATGTAATAGTACACCAGCATTAGAAAATATGCCTTTTGGCAGATATAAATCTACAAATAAATATTTCTATGACATGTCGTTTATTGATGAGGAGAATGACTCCTTATCCTTTCATTTTATCACACCCTTGCAGGATGTTAAATTTGATGTGATCGAATATTGGATTCCGGAGGAAAGAGAGACTTCAGGGGAAAGGAGGATAAGCAAAATTTCACTTGATCCGCTTCATGGCACCTTACTTTGGAATTCAAAAGAGGAAGAAGGTAGGTTTAATATTGCCGTGAAGGTGAATGAATGGAGAAAGGTGGAGGGTGAATATTACCGGATAAGTAGTACAATTATTGACCATTTATTTATGTTGATTGATACTGAAAATCGATCGCCAGAACTGAGTACATTTTCCGATACAGTAATCATAGTGGATCAGGAATTTAATGAAAATGTATTGTTTTATGACCCGGATAACGATTCCATTCAGGC
>JAUUZS010000477.1 GCA_030589835.1 Cyclobacteriaceae bacterium | reverse complement strand
TTGTGGGTCAACAAGTTTGCCAATGTCCGGAAAACCTGAATTCTTAAAGAAGTACCTAAGTGTATTTCCTCTGCTTTTTATTTTAGGACTTGCCTACTGCAGGTATACCTATATGCTTAATCCCAACTTTTCTGGTGAAGACTTTTTGGTACAAATCTATACATCTCAAGAGGGCATCCAATCCGAAATTCCTGCTGATTCGTTAACCAATATAAAATCAATTCTGATTTACTGGATATTGTTTTTATTTGGAAATTTGGTTCTTTTCAGGATACTTTTTTCAAATGACAAAGTAAAAGCCATTGGTATCTTTTATCTTCTTATCAGTTTTGCCAGTGCAGTATTTTTCGGGTTAGATATTTATTGCCTTAAGTCGCCTTCATTTTCAAGTATGGGCTCTATACTTAAAAATTTTCTGCTGAGTCCGATGTTTACGGCAATTGTTTATATCGTAATCAAGTACTTCAATAGATCTGAGATTCCATCTCAAAACCCATAGCTATTTTACCTTTTTCCATTTCAATGTAAGCGGATCACTTATTGCCGATTCGTTGTATAATCTATTGAGTGTAGTAATGGCATAAGTATATCTCCTGAAACGTTTTGCATTAGTATCTTCATAAAATGAGGTGGTTTTACGCTGCATGGCGATGATATTTGTAGGATCCTCAAAATCCCCGGCATCCTTTCCCCTAAACCGATATACCACGATATAATCGCCTCCATTTGTATTTTTCCATTCTATCATAATTCCTGATCTCGTATTTTTAGTGCTTAGGATTTCTGGTTTTGAAGGCTTTGGAGCAGTTAACCAGTTCATTTCAGGAACTAATGCGGAGTATTGATAATACTTCTCACGCAAAATATCGGAAACCCCAAGAGGGTTATTAATCATAGATTTAGAACTAAAAAAACAGGCTCCTTGTATGTTTGGTAAGGATCTGTTCAATTCTATTTGCTCAGGAATTTCCATGGGGTTTCGCCAAGCTTCCGTTTTGGAATCGCCATCGACCCTATACATCCCAAGACCTATATATACCTGTACCCCGTAGTGATTTTCATTCCACCACTTTGCCAGAATTTCATAATCAGCCAGCTTAAATCCACGATACCAATAAATTTGTGGGATCACATAATCAATCCACTTTTCCTTTTGCCATTTTAGCACATCTGCATATAGGTCATCATAATTGGTTTGGCCAGCTTTTGTAGCTGAACCTGCCGGATCGACAGAGGCATTCCTCCACACGCCAAAAGGACTTATTCCGAATTTGACATAAGGCTTGACCGAATGGATGGTTTCATGCAGCTTTTTTACAATGGTGTTCACATTTTCCCTCCGCCAATAATCTTTCAGTTCATGGCTGTAAGTAGAACCGTATTTCCTGAACGAGAGGCTATCCGGAAATTCCACCCCGGCAATTTTATAAGGATAAAAATAATCGTCCATATGGATGGCATCTACATCATATCTTCGTACGATATCCTCTACTACAGAGGCAATATGCCCCTGAACCTCAGGATTTCCCGGGTCAAAGTAGATCTTATTTCCATATTGAAGAAACCAATCAGGGTGTTTATAAATCAATAGCGTTGTATCTAAGTCCAACAATTGAAGTAGATTATCAAATGCTTTATTCGAGCCTATGTTTGATTGATTTAAGGAATCACGAGCGCTTAAATTCTCAATCATATTATTGAGGGAGTCGAGATGAATATGGGTAGTGTCTTCATAAAACTTCTTAGCGTCAAAAATTGCCCGGTATGGATTGAGCCAGGCATGAAATTCCATGCCTCTTTCGTGAGCTTCCTCCACCATAAATGTCAAAGGGTCATATTCCGGATTCGGATCTTTCCCTTTTGCTCCTGTCAGCCATTCTGACCAGGGCTCCAGCTCGGACCTGTAAAATGCATCAGCGCTTGGCCGTACCTGAACCACTACAGCATTGATTCGGTTCTTTTGATGGTGATTGAGGATGGCCCTAAATTCTTCACGTTGCTTTTCCGGAGAAAGGGTTGATTTTGATGGCCAATCAATATTTGCTACTGAAGCGATCCACACACCGCGGAACTCACGTTTCAAGGGTTTTTGAGAAAAAGCAAAATTGTTGAAAAAGATAAAAATTCCACAGACGAAAAATATTCGATAAACATTTTTCCAAAAACACATCAGATTGCCCATTGCTACACGCAGATTTATAATTTCCCAAAATAAAAAAATTGGTTCTACCTTGAATTTTATGAAATATAATAAATTTTGTCAGAAGACCGGAGACCGAAGTAAGAAATGGATGATAAACAAATTCCGTAATAAGAAACATGATCATTTGCGGATTTTGGAAGTCTTTTCTTCCATGCCTGGCCGGCAGGCTTCCGGCTGCTGACCCCAAGTTTTCCATTAAAGTAGCAATGTTACCAATCAACGAATAGTTTGGCAGTTTAGGAGTTTCCTTAGTAGTCGGAAAAATCTGGAGCCTGATGAAAAAATCAGGTGTTCTTTAGCGAAACTTGTAAGGAGTGCGAGATCATATCCTCCTGAGGTTGGCAAGGTCTGATCTTCAAAATGGAAAGGTTCTTGAGGAATTTTTATTCTAATACGATCAAAAAATGTGAGACATCAAATCGCAGGTTTATCCGGCACAAAAAATCATTTTCGCATCTCAACCAGCTCACCGGAATCCAATACATAATACTTGGTATGAGGATCGGTAGGTTTCTTTAAAGGGATGTATTTAATCTTGCTGGTTTCCATTTCTTTTTTCTTTTTGAAAGGCTGTATGAAATTAGTTAAAAAAACTACCATCCAGACCAATGATATCAGGTAAAGTATAAACAGGATCATTCTAATAGTATTTAGTTATATGAGCGTCAATTCCAATTATGTGATAAATGTAATAGACCGGTTTTCAACAAACCAACTAAGTAAAATAGCCATAGCACGGGTGTAAGCTTTTAACATTTAAGCCAATAAAATTGCCCTTTTCTGAATGATTTATTTTGCCTGAAAATGACTATATACAGAGAAAAACAATGATAATTAACTAACGGAATACTTGAATGATAATAACTTAAATAGCTTTATAACACTCTTTTATGATTAATCATTTTTATTAATATTAATGACCATGCAATAGTACGATTCTTATATTCTAAAAAAGAAACTTGTAAAATTGACTTATTTCTGCATGTGTAAATAAACGCTATGTATAATAATTATAGTCAATATATACGCATAAACACCCCCTTACCTTGACATACTCATTTTTTGCGGCAAAAAATCAAATGGATATTGAATTTATTTTGATTGTATTCTGTAAGTTATTATTTGTATTATACCAATATTTTGGATTTTTTTAAATTTCCTGGACTTGCACGTATCAACTCTAAATTTTATTTTTATAGAATTGATACAACACGAAACAAAAATTATGAATATTGATGTTGAATTACTCAAAATAATCTGTGAAACAGCAGGCGCCCCGGGATTTGAAAAAAAGATCCGGGATTTAATAATAGGAATCATCAAACCTCATGTAGATTCATTTCATATTGACAATCTTGGCAATGTGGTGGCGCTCAAAAAGGGAACGATGACCGGTAATGACAAAAAAGTAATGGTGGCTGCTCATATGGACGAAATAGGATTCGTGGTCACCTACCTCGAGGATGGTGGATTCGTAAGATTCCATACCCTTGGTGGTTTTGATCCTAAAACACTGACAGCACAACGGGTGAATATCCATGGAAAAGAAGTAGTACCTGGCGTTCTGGGTACCAAGCCAATTCATGTGATGGCTCCTGAAGAAAGAACGAAGATGCCAAAAACGACAGACTATTTTATTGACACCGGCATGGAAAAAGAAGCCCTTGAGAAGCTTGTCAAAGTTGGTGATCCGATTACGTGGCAACGTGAATTGGTAGAAATGGGTGATTGCGTAAACTGCAAATCGATTGATAACCGTGTCTCTGTGTATATATTGATTGAAGCCTTGAAAAAAATAAAG
>JAUUZS010000525.1 GCA_030589835.1 Cyclobacteriaceae bacterium | reverse complement strand
CCCATCGATCTCCCGGCTTGTCAACCTGCCTTGAAAGCAGATCCGGAATTTTGGCATCATTAATTTTTGAAAGTTTTATCAATATTTGTTCTGCACCACTTTTGCCTGAGTTTTGTGGCCATGCCACTGCTGGAATTGTCACCAAAGCTGTTGCTGCTATACCCGATTGTTTGATAAATGTCCTTCGTTGCGTTTTCATATACTAAAAAATTTATTGTTCTTGTTGCCTTTTGAAATGAGCCCTATACAATTATCATTTCGATTTATCGCTTCTTAAATCCCGGGAAGTTGCCAGGGCAATTACTCTGCCTTCACTGCCTACAGCATTATAAAAATGATATACCATCCCTTCCCATTTGATCACCCAGGGTTTATGTGCATACCTGGTATCATAATCCTCCGAAGGACTTATAAGGTCTTCCCCGGCCCAGTCTGTCCAGTGCACAAGGTCATAAGAGCAGGCAAATCGTTCGAAAGCACCCTCCTTCCAAAAGGCTCCAAAATAAAACATCACATAGAGGTCGTTTATTTTTACAATCTGTGCGTCTCCACAAATCCCCTTGCGCCGGGTAATAATGGGCTCATTTCCATAGCGTTTCCACGAAGACATATCGTCTGAAACCGCCATTCCAATACTTTCAAAGTCCCCTTCTCCTTTTGCATTGTAGTACATAATAAATGGATGGCCTGTGTGCCTGGCGGAATCAAGAATGATGGAACTCTTATATATTTTAGAATTTTCAAACCATCGAACGTCCTTGTCATCCGGTAGCAAAATCGGTGTACTCAACCTATCCCATTCCTGAACTTCAGTCAAGCTATCCGATTTGGCCATGCCTACTCCAAGCATCCCTTTTTCATAACCACTGGATGCTCCGCCAAGGTAAGACATCCAATAACTACCCTCAAATTTGTTTACCCGATAGCTTCCTCCCCAATTGATGTCCACCAAGGCCATATATCCGGCTTTTTGATTGGCATCCCAGGTATCTGTTGTGAAAGACATTAGCTTCCCTTTCGTTTCCCACTTCAGTAGATTATCACTTTTTGCCAGCCATGTTTCATATCCTTGCCCATCATAAACGATATAAGTCATATACCAGGCTCCACCATGCCTGAAGATGGTGGGACTATCGATCATTTTGGTAGAATCAGGATGTTTAAAAACGACACCGTACTTATATGGCGTTTTTATTTCCTGATAAATTTTCTCCAATACTTCCTGCGTTGGGGCATCCTTGTTTTGAACAGATTTTTCAGAAGAACACCCAAAATTTAGTGCTCCTACAAAAAATATACATGCATATCCAAGCCTCATCCCATTTCGCAAAGCTGTACTTGCTTTGACTGCTACGCTAAACCATTGGAATAGATTTAGTCTACTATTATTTATGAAATGTCTGACCATTTGTGAATTCATCCTAAATCACCATATCGATTTCAGCTCATGAATCTCCAGGTGTTCAATTCTGGTTTTGTTTCGACCCTTAAATAGAACTTCAGGATCTTTATCCGTTGAATCATATTGAATGCAATTCACATGTTGTCCGTTATTGGTAAAGATTTCAATGGAATTTCGATCAACAATCAATTCGAGGTACAGCTTATTATTTTCGAGAGGAATAAAAATATCATTCAGTGTGTTGTAATTCACTGAATACTCTATGTCATATCCGTTCACTGTCATGTTAATATTTCCCTGGTTGATGGGTTCAAAAACTACTTTGATGTGCATAAGCGGAGAATTTACTTCCTTGATTTTATTATTAATATCATCATCTCCAAATCTCAAATCTTTATAATCATTAGATTTTACATAAAGCTTACTGATCTCCGGAATGGGATTTACATGCAATCTCGGGCCGGATTTCGTTGATTTCAAGGTCATTTCTGTAGGAAAAGCCATCATTTGATTGAATGACATTCCTTCCGACTTAATGCGTCCCCAGCCAATTTGTATCCTGCGCCCATCAGGCGTATTGTTGTAGGTTTGGGCCGCATAAATCTGCCCATCCAGGTATTTCAATTTCTCTGTCTCAGGTTTAAAAGTACGGCCATCAAAACTACCGATTTGATACGTGCCTGATGCCCCATAGATCACCCACATTTTATTTGACTCGTTCCCATCGACTGGCAATTCAAACAGTTCCGGACATTCCCAATACCCTTTAAGGTGACTTTCATAGTTCCATTCCTTCAGATTGTCAGAGGTATAAACGGACAGCCCCAATCCTTCAAAAAGCACCATGACCCAATTTTCATTTGGTGCATACCAAAATATTTTTGGATCACGCTCGCTACCCGTTCCAAATCTTTTGATGGCAGGCAATACAGGATTGTTTTCATACTTAGTAAAAGTACGTCCACGGTCATTGCTGTATGCAATACATTGCGACTCTCCAAGAGTTCTTGAATCGGCTGTATAGGCAGCCACAATTACTTTTTCTTCACCGGTTTGAAAGCCCGAAGTATTGTTCACATCCACCACAGCAGATCCTGAAAACATCGTACCTAAAGAATCGGGATACATCGCCTCAGGCAATTGCTCCCAATGAACTAAATCGGAACTCACCGCATGCCCCCAATGCATATTCCCCCAGGGCCATCCATATGGATTGTGCTGATAATAAAGGTGATATTCTCCATCGTAATAAACCAAACCATTCGGGTCGTTGTTCCAGCCCCGCATACTCGAAAAGTGGATTTGCTGCCGCTTCGTTTCTGAATAAATCGGCACATCCGTTTTTATTTCATTATCTGTAAAAATAAGCTTGAAGGCATTTTTTAGCTCAGCACTTTTCTCTCCCTGCAGGGATACTTTCTCTCCTTTGAATCGATCAATATCCATAAAAACCCAATAGTCAATATTGTCTTTTTGAGTAGCCAGACTGATGTCGAAATAGGTTTCAAAATCTGAGGCGTTAAAAATCAAATCCTGTTTTGGGGCATCTTCATCTACAGGAAATAACAGATAATGATGATTTGCTTTAAACTCTTTTTTCAGTGGTTTTTGCTGGGTATAACCAGATAGGAAGCACAACAAAAAGGCTGCTACAACTAATAAAAATCTCGTTTTCATAGTGGTTTACTTTTTTAAAAGTATTAATTCTGTTTGATCATTTAGCGCTGATTCAGTCCGAATTGAAATTATTTCACGCAATTATTTTTTAACTCAAATCAGTACTGCCAGCATAGATGTTTCCGATTTAATCCATTACTAATCCAATACTACAGCTCACAACAGTAATTTTTCTCTGGCTATAAATGTCGCGCACTATGCCGATCCAACAATTATCATAAGTTTGATAAAATCATTT
>JAUUZS010000097.1 GCA_030589835.1 Cyclobacteriaceae bacterium | reverse complement strand
TGGTAAGTGGAGGTGTAGAAAACGGAACAGATCCGGGCAAGTATCAGGATAGGTTTTTCATAAATGATGGCCTCGGAAATTTCAATCTTTCTGAGGAGGCCCTCCCCAAAATGCCGGTGAGTGGATCATGTGTGAAAACCGCAGATTATGACCAGGACGGAGATCTGGATTTGTTTGTGGGTGGGGGAATATTTCCCGGTCATTATCCGCAAAAAGTCAGCAGTTATATATTGAGAAATGACTCAAAAACCAATCGGCCAAAATTTACGGATATCTCAAATGATACTTGTCCTGACCTTCAGGAAATTGGTATGGTGACCGATGCCTTGTGGACAGATTTTAATGATGATAAACAGATAGATTTGATCATAGTGGGAGAGTGGATGCCAATCACGTTTTTTCAAAATGAGGGTGGCAAGTTCAATAATATTACGTCAACTACAGGAATAGATTCGAAGGTCGGATGGTGGAACAGTCTGATAGCGGGTGATTTCGACAATGATGGGGATATGGATTATGTGGCTGGAAATGAAGGATTGAATTCATTTTTTAAAGCCTCAGAAGCTGAGCCCATTGTTGCCTATTCTTCAGATTTTGATAACAATGGAAGATATGATGTTGTACTGACCAGTTTTGCCTTGAGCAAAGATGGAAGCCGAAAGGCTTTCCCGGTACATTTCAGATCTGATTTGAGCAAGCAGCTTGAGTTGATGAGGAAACGGTTCACCACCTATGCGGCATATAGTGAGGCAACTATTGAAGAGTTGTTTACCCCAACAGAGCTTGAAAGTGCGCAACAATCCACGGCTACCTGGATGGCTAATAGTTATATCGAAAACCTAGGCAATGGAAAATTTGCACTCACTCCGTTAACCAGCCTGGCACAAATAGCGCCGATTTACGGAATGCAGACGGGGAATTTTAATGATGATGAATTTTTGGACCTGTTGGTCGTGGGCAACTTTTATGGCAACAGTGTATTCTGGGGTAAGATGGATGCGATGAATGGATTGCTCATGCTTGGAGATGGTAAAGGGGATTTTGTTTGTAAAGACTATACCGAAACCGGATTTTTAGTTCCTGGTGATGCGAAAGCACTTGTTCATTTGCCTCTTGCGAATGGGAAAGCACTTTATATTGCTTCCCAAAACAGGGATAGCTTAAAAGTATGTGAGGTGAGCAGACAATTACTGTAAAGCAGGTTATCCAGATTTTGTAATTGGATATTGTTGTAATGATCATTGAACATTCCTGGTACCTTCTTATGGTATGGGCAATAAGCAAGCTTTGGAAAAAAGCACAGATCCGCAATGAAAATTAAGCATAAATATACTTGAATGTAGTTCACTATTTAGTTAACATTACTGAATGGAAAGGAAAAATTACCTTTTATGGAAATTATTTCTCAAAATTTTATGAAGCTCAGAATAATAAGATTCGAGATAAAATAGATTATGTAATTGACATTGTAAAGTATACTGAAAGAGTTCCAATTCAGTTTTTGAAACATCTTGAAGGAACAGAAGGACTATATGAAATTAGAGTATCTACAACTTTTAAGCAAATTCGTATTTTTTGTTTTTTCGATGAAGGACGAGTAGTTGTGTTAACAAATTGTTTTGTTAAAAAGACTCAGAAAACGCCAAAAAAAGAATTGGATCTGGCAAAAAAATTAGTAAAGGAATATTTTAAAATTAAAACTAAGGGAAAATAGCGATGAACAAAATCACAACATTTGAAGACCATCTGGATAAATTTCACGGGAAACAAGGGACAGAAAATCGCGCAAAATTTGATGCTGATTCATTGGCGTTTCGACTTGGAGTGATGTTGCAGGAAGCCAGAAAAGAAGCAAAATTAACTCAAGAGGAATTGGCTAAAAGGACTGGGACGAAAAAGAGTTATATTTCAAGAATCGAAAATGGGAAAAGTGATATTCAGTTATCAACCTTTTACAAACTGATAGAATTTGGGTTAGGTAAGTCTTTGAATATCAGTATAAGATAATGCAAATCATTTTTTTAAGAGCTAAGTATGATAGATATACCAGCCTGATATTCATTTTTTTCATTTTTATATTCCTTTCAGGATGCAAAAAAGCTAATTCCATCAAATGGGATCTTGACAAAGCCAATACCTTACAAGAACTTCAACAGGGATTCAAAAATCCACCCATTGATTTTAGCACGGCTCCATTCTGGGTGTGGAACGATGTGATCACCGAAGAGAAGATCGATTTTCAATTAATGGAATTCAAAGACCGAGGCATTCACATGGTATTTATTCATCCACGCCCCGGCTTGGTCACGGAATATCTTTCGACGGAATGGTTTGAGCTTGTTAAATATTCGGTGGATAAAGCAAAGGAGTTGGATATGAAAATTTGGCTCTACGACGAAAATTCATATCCCAGCGGATTTGCCGGTGGCCATGTGCCTGCGGCGACATTCTCTACCTCCGATCCGATTGCCGGACTAAAATTAAATCGACTGAACGTATTAAGCGAAAGCGATACCAATCAATATTTTTTGATTATTAAACAGGTGGGAAATAGCTTCGCCAACATCACCAATAGTGCGAAGAAGTATTATGACCAACCCGGCAATTTCTATGCCTATACCAGATGGTATTTTGAAACGGGGAGAGGATGGCATGGAGGGTTCTCTTATGTCGATTTGTTGGCTTATGGCATCACCGAGAAATTCATTAAGCTGACCATGGAGGGTTATGAGGAATATATTGGAGAAGAATTTGGAAAGCAGGTGCCTGGAATTTTTACGGATGAGCCGAATATAAATGCGGGGGAAAGGAATGTTATCCGTTACACTCCTGTGTTATTGAATCGCTTCGAAAAGAAATATGGATATCAGCTACAAACCTATTTGCCATGCCTTTATGATGAAATAGGAGACTGGAAAAATGTCCGTCATGACTATTATGCTTTGCTACTGGAAATGTTTCTTGAACGATGGTCCAAGCCCTGGAATAAATATACGGAAGAAAAAGGCTTGAAATGGACAGGGCATTATTGGGAGCATGGCTGGCCCGATCCTAAGCATGGTGGCGATAACATGGCCATGTACGCATATCATCAATATCCGGGCATCGACATGTTGTTTAATACCGATAACAGGCCAGATCAGTTTGGCAACATCCGAGCGGTGAAGGAATTGAGTAGTGTGGTAAACCAACTTGATAAATCGAGGGCTTTGTCAGAGACTTATGGTGGTGCAGGATGGGAGCTGAGCTTTGAGGATATGAAAAGACTGGGCGATTGGGAGTATGTGCTGGGTGTAAATATGCTAAACCAGCATTTATCCCATATGACATTAAAGGGGGCAAGAAAGCGGGATTACCCTCCATCCATGTCGTATCACACGCCCTGGTGGGACAATTATAAACCATTAAATGAATATTTTCACCGGCTTTCATTTGCCATGACAGCGGGCAGGCAGGTGAACAGGATTTTGATCATTGAGCCGACCTCTACAGCTTGGATGCTCAATCCTGCAGTGAAGACGAAAAGTGTTGGAACAGATAACTCGCCGATTGACGAATTGAAAGAGAAATTTCATGATTTGCTGACAACACTTGAACTTAACCAGGTCGAATATGATTTGGGGAGTGAAAGTATCATCATGGATCACGGTTCAATTAATGAAAATAAATTTGTAGTAGGATCCAGAGCGTATGATTTGGTGGTGCTTCCTCCAAAGTTTGAGAATCTCATGGATTCGACGTATCAATTGTTATTAGGATATCTGCGAAATGGGGGGAATGTGCTCTCCATGGCCGGCATACCCGAGCGACTGGACGGAAACAAGTCAAAATCCATGGTGGAAAAATTTAGTCAATATGCAGATCAATGGATAATGGTTGATAAAATTGATCAAAAAGTTATAGACACTTATTTTAATTCTACTGATTTTAAACCTGATAATCCCGGATCATGGGGAGGGAACGTATTTCATCACCGAAGGATTCTGAAAGATGGGCAATTGTATTTTTTCAGCAATTATGAAAAAGAAGAAAATGCGCAAATTTCCTTTTCCGGAAAAGGGAGGAGTGTCGTTGAATTTGACTTGATGACCGGGAAATATCATGTGTTGGATGCAGTTCAAAACGAGGGGCATGTTCATTTGGACTTTAACTTGCCACCCTCCGGCTCAAAGCTCTTGTTCTTTTCAGAGGATTCAAAAAGCGGGGATAAAAAGGTCTTTCAGGAAGAGGTAAAAGGCCGGTTGGTCAAAACTTCTGAAACTGAAATCAAGCGCATGGATCCTAATACATTGACATTGGATTATTGTGATTTAAAAGTTGGGGGTAAATCTTACCAAGATATGTATTTCTACAATGCCGCCGACACCATTTACAAAGTATATCTCAAAGAAATCTATGGGTACAACTACAATCCCTGGAGCAATGCAGTACAATATCGAACCAGGATCATGGATAAAAATCAGTTTGATAGTACTACCGGATTTGAAGTGAGCTACCATTTTCGGATTGAGAAGGATTTTTTGCCTTCTACATTAAGCGCAGTTATCGAATGGCCTTATTTTTATAAAGTAAAAATCAATGGAGAAAAGATTGATGCTGAGCCGGGAAAATGGTGGTTGGATAAAAGTTTTGGAGTATTTGATCTCTCTGCTAATCTCAAATCAGGGAATAATGTAATCACCTTAACCGCCAATCCAATGGACATACTAGCTGAAGTGGAACCTTTATATCTTGTTGGAGATTTTGGTGTGGAGGCCATGGATAAAGGATGGCTTTTGATTCCTGGAAAAGATATTCAATTTGGAAGCTGGAAAAAACAGCAATTGCCATTTTATTCACATGATATTTCATATTCAAAAACCTTTACTAGTCCGTCAAATGGGAAAATGAAAGTAAGGTTGAATGAATGGAATGGAACGGTAGCAGAAGTTGTTGTGAACGGGGAATCATCCGGAATCATTGCCTGGAAACCCTATGAATTGGATATCACCGATCATCTGAAAGATGGGAAAAACAAGGTCAAAGTCATCGTGACAGGAAGCCTGAAAAACCTGATGGGGCCACACCACTTAAAGCCATTAAGAGGATTTGTTACGCCCTGGAGCTTCTTCAAAGGCCCCGCTCATCAGCCTTCAGGTGAGGAATACGATATGATCGATTACGGGTTATTTGAGGATTTTGAGGTGGTTTCGTTTTAAGTAAATTGGTTTTAGCGAGATGCTAAGACCAGAGACATTAACAAAGCCTTGGCGAAGTAATTAGCCGGGTTGAATCAAAAACAGGAAAGAAAACGTTATCTTTAATGAAATTCAAATACAATTAAGGTATGGATATACAAACTATGAAGATAGCTTTTATGGAGGAGTTTTTGAAGCTTAAGGACGAGTCCATAATAAAAAAACTAGCGACTACATTGCAACGTGAAAAGCAAAAAAATAAAAATGAATCAATAGAAAAATTTGCAGGGATTTTAAATGATGAAGAGGCAAAAGAATTTTTGGAAGCCTCTCTGGAATGTAGAAAAATAGACATTGATGAGTGGTAAAAACTATTTTTTAGATACCAACATTGTTGTCCCCTTCCTGAACGGTGAAGGTGCTATATTAAATAATATCCGTAAAATGGATGTAATCCATATTCCAGTCATTGTACTGGGAGAGTTGTATTATGGGGCAAAGAAGTCTTCAAGATTCCATGGGAATATAGAAAAGATCAAGGCTTTTGTATCCCAGTGCGAAATATATCCGGTTGATGAGGCGATAGTGGAAAACTATGGTGAAATAAAATTAATATTGGCAAATCAGGGCACTCCCATTCCTGAAAATGATATATGGATAGCAGCCATAGTCAAAGAATATAACCTTCCAATAGTTACGCGAGATAAACACTTCAAGCATATTTCGGCTATAGAAGTAATTGAATGGTAGTACACACCTACTCATCCAGGCTTCTAAAAACAAAAACTAGTTCGAGGGTCTCCCTTGGACTTTTATTGTTTGTAGCATAAAGCCTTCTTGCCCTCTTTTGAATCAAGGAGGCAATGAAGGAGTCCAATAGCCTTGCAGTGTATCAATATGAGAGAAAAAATGATTTACGATCAGTGAGCTAACCTATGAAGATGCAATTACACGAAAAGCAGATAACCGACGATCACGCTTACATAAATAAATCCGAGTATTAATATGATCCATGCTATTTTATTATGCTTTAGCAGATTTAGCCATAACAGGATTCCTGTAATGGCAAATAGAATTAAACTTAATCCTGTTATATCCAGCAAAAAGGCGTAGATGGCATATTGAAGAGGGCCGCTGTACCCTCTCATTCTATGTAATCCGGCAATGTTACCTGCCAGGCTTAAATGAGTTGATTTTATCTCCACTTTGCTTTTTTCCTTAAAAACCGTTATTTTGAAGTTGTGGCCTGCATTGGCATATTCCCGAAACAGATCACCTGACTCTCTGAAATTTTCACGTATTAATTTCCCCTTTATTTGGTGTTTTTTCAGAAATGAAGTCCAGTTATCATCCGATATTTCATCAGGATTTACAGCAACAGATATTTTTTGTTCCTGACGATCATGTGTGTGGAACCAGTCATGGTGCATCATCATATAACTTGTGATGATGTACATCAGCAACAGCGCAACTGTTGAAAGTGAAGCATATAAATGAATTTGTTTGACAATGAAATAGAAGCGATTTTTTGAACTCATATCAATATCATAATAATAACGGTCCCGATAAATAAACTGCCAAAAACAATTCCCTGCCATGGTTTATAGCTGTATTTCAACCAAAGCCAAATTCCAAGTATCAAAGAGATAGCCATCACAAAAAGTGTTAGCCACTGATAAATAGCCCATGATCTAAGCAGTAGTGGTGCATTAGGAATATTCCCATTAAAAAAGTGCAATCCATGAAAAACAGCCAGAAAACCTTTTGGCGCTTCTGAAATTTCAACTTTACCGGTTGAGGTATTGGCATTCAGATAATAACTCCTTCCTGTATGTACGATCTTAAATTTAAAATGTGTGCTGTCGCGTTTATATTCCCAGGGAGGTACCCAGCCCATAAATCCAATTTGATCTCTTATATTCTCGGCCAGCTTTGAATTCTGTAACTCAGAATCAATAGGTATTTCTGTTTCCCATTTGTGGGTGATTTCACTATGCTCAATATTAATATTATGATTTAAGATTATTGCGCTTAACCCAAATGCTATTAAATAAAATGAGGTGAAAATCCCTGAATATAAATGAAGTTTTATGAGTAGTGATTTTTTCATGCCTTTACTGACGAAAAGTATCGTTGATTAATAATTCGTTATTTTTTATACTCACCTGAAAAATAAGGACTTTGACATAGTTTGTCGAAGTATTCGCAATCACAAGCCCAATCTTTTATAAGATCAAGGTATAGAAATAAATCGTAGAAATAAAATTAGCGGGTAATCGTGGTGGTTCCCGGATTCACGAGCTTGTGAAGCATTCCCCTACTTCAGGCAATTCAATTTATAGATAAACACCACCGAACTTAGTGTGATCACCAGCACTAAAATAAAAAATGCATTGAACCCGGCGCCAGCAATGATCAATCCTGCAAGAAGAGGAATCAGGGTAGGTAAAATATTTCCTGCCCCGGAAATGCCGGCGTAAATAGATCTGTTTTTCGAGTTGGAAATTTCCAATAAAATCCCTCCCGAGGAGACTAAAAATAAACTGCCGTACATACCGCCTAAGAAAAAAGTCAGATAATATGCTTCGGCATGGGCGGAAAAAAACCATGCAAACAAGGGGAAAATGATGCCTAAGACAAACGTTCCTTTGAGCATGGTGTCATATTTTATCTTTTTTGAAAAG
Source organism: Cyclobacteriaceae bacterium (assembly GCA_030589835.1). The sequence goes on along the minus strand of JAUUZS010000097.1, from coordinate 2,425 downwards.
AAATAAATAAATATGCTCGCCAGGATCAATCCCGACATCTTGGTGAGCAGCAAATTGCTTACAAACGCATCTCCCATACTATCCTGCTCTTTTCCCATGAAGAGGATAAATGGTAAAATAGCATAGCCAAGGCCCAATGTATTGGTCAGCAAAAGATAGTACAGAAGCCGTTGATTTGATTTCAATTCGTCCATAATGGAAACTAAAATGCTCTTTTTTAGCTTCGGAGGGGCAACTTTTACCTCCTTGATTTTCCAGAATCCAAATGAGGCAACTAAAAGAGCCAAGGATCCCACAACGAACAAGTAGATGTAATTTACGGGGTACTCATAATATTTTAGAATATATCCGGCAATGACGGCAGATATCAGTGTGATGCTACTCGCCAGAACCTGACGCATGGAAAAAAATGACTTTCGCAGGTCTTCCAATATCGACTTCCCCAGGATATCGGTATATGATATGGTGGCAAAAGCACCTCCTAATGAAAAACCAGTCATCAATAAAAAAATCAGTAAAATGATCATTGCACCAGGAAAATAATCATATGCATAAAAGATACCAGCCATTCCTGCCAGGGCAAGCATTCGCAAATAAATACCCGTAATCAACAGACCCCTTTTATTTGCTTTGGAATTGATATAAGGTGCGAAAAACAATTGCGATAAGCGTGTGCCACCAATTAAGATAGCGGTAAGAATCCCAACATGAACAGAAGTCCCTCCGGCGTTGATCAGCATGGCCGGGATGACCGTATCGACATCTACAAAAGATAAAGCAATAGCTGAAATACCTGCATGCCATAAAAAGGCCCGATAGTTATTTTTTGATACTTGATTTGTTAAGGACATTCCAATATACTTCGATAGAGTAAGGCAAAATTAAGAAATGTTAATAATACGAAAGTGTTTCTAATTACATCCTACTAAATTTTTCAGTTAATATATGTATATATCCTGATTTTCTTTCTATTGTCAGGAAACCTATATGACCGTTACACCTAAAATTGTAGCGCACCAATATAATTTCTAGGAGCCATTTTTGCCAATCGAGGAAAGACAGGATTGTTTATACACCAGTTGGATATTAAAACGACCTCAAAATTGTAAATTTTGAAAATCAGTATAGGCAAAAGTGTGGTTTCTTCTTCCCCTCAATCTATTGATATCGATCTCAGACGATCAATAATTTTACTTTTTTAAGATAATATTAGCTTTAAAAAATATTTTTTATCCAGCAAAAAGTATAATCCTGCAAACGTTTGTTTTTTGAGTTAAAATGCCCAACTTACAGCGGAATTTTTTTAAATTAAATTAATCGAAACATGAAGGATAGCAGAAGATCATTCATCAAGAAGACAGCCTTAGGCGCCACAGGAATTACCGTGGGGGCTTCCTCATTAGGCTTTAGCGCGAAGAGTTACAACTCCATTATAGGGGCCAATGACCGAATTAACATGAGTGTAATTGGTGTCAGAGGACAGGGGAACGGACATTTGAAAAGATGGGCAGGCATGGCAAAAAAGGACAATGTATATTTGAAAACCATATGCGATGTCGACCAAAATCTGTATGCTGAACGAATAAAGACCGTTAGTGATTTACAAGGCGAGAAGCCCAGCACTGAGGTGGATATGCGCAAAGTATTCGAGGACAAGGATATCGACGCCGTATCTATTGCCACGCCAAACCACTGGCATGCATTGGCAACCATTTGGGCCGTTCAGGCAGGAAAAGATGTGTATGTCGAAAAACCAAGTTCGCATAACGTATGGGAAGGCCGACAGATGATCGAAGCGGCAAGAAAATACAATAAGATTGTCCAGGTAGGTTTCCAAAACAGGTCCATTTCAAACGTAAGGAAAGGGATGCAAGCATTGCACAACGGCGTGATCGGAGACATATACATGGCCAAAGGAATGTGTTACAAGCCAAGAGGATCTTTTGGCCAATCAGAAAACAGCGCACCTCCTGCAGGATTGGATTATGACAAGTGGCTGGGGCCTGCTTCCTGGAGACCCTACAATGAGAAAAGAGGGCATTACAACTGGCACTGGCACTGGAATACAGGCAATGGTGATACCGGAAATCAGGGGCCTCACCAATTTGATGTAGCCCGTTGGGGATTGAATGCTGATGAGCATCCTGTTCGTGTACATTCATCAGGAGGATATTATAAATATACCGATTGCAGTCAGGAAACTCCAAATACGCAATCTTCATTCTTTGAATATGAAGATGGAAGGATACTTCAATTCGAAACTCGCGGATTGGATACCAATGGAGAAGGTAAGTACGACGTGAAAATTGGCAACATCTTTTATGGTACCGATGGCTATATGGAAGTTAAAGGTAGCAAGTGGGCGACGTATCTCGGTAAAAAAGGCGAGCCGGGACCGAGCTCAGAAGTTGAAGGTGGCGCTGAT
>JAUUZS010000506.1 GCA_030589835.1 Cyclobacteriaceae bacterium | reverse complement strand
TGTCCATAATGTCCGATCTCTGCGTTGCGCTTGTTTCTGAAAAACTCATTTACATACGTAAACTCCGTTTTTCAGAAACTACGCAAGCCTTGATCTCGAACATTCTGAACAAACTCTGACTTTATATACGTACTTTAAAAAAAACCAAGCTCAGCAGTTTGGGCTTTTTTTTTGCTTCATTTTTTTGTGATTTGCTATTGTTCTTTTGGCGTTAGAATAAAAATTACGTGTGGTGACCTGTTGAAATTGCCTTCAACAAATCCTTGAATCCTCACCTCTTCGACGTTGAAATTATTTTCAATAAAAATTTTTGTCCATTCATTAATGGTTTTGAAACCACAAGGAAAGGCCATATCCGATACGCCAACAGAGAGGGAATTCGCCAAAAAATCAATAAGTATGATTACGGCTCTTTGCTCCTCTTCATCAAGCGTCAGAAATTTAGCAAATAATGGCTGCCGTGGAGCAAGTATATTTAGCTGTGCTTTGTAATCATCATTTGAATCCGTTTGATCCTGCGGTAGTATAACATCCTCTTCAACGATTAATGTACCATTTGCACTGATTGCCGTATGAATATTATTTAAAAAAATAGAAATTTCTTCGTTGGTATTTCCAACATGATGAAGTACTGCAAGACAAGTTAATGTATCATATCGAACCAAACTTTTCATGTCAGGTTGAGAAAAGTCCAGCATTTGAAAATTGATTTCCTCTTTAATGGTGTCTGTCCTCCAGTCGATTACATCTATGCCTGCATAATCTGTAAATTGGGGATAATTCTTCTTCAAAAATAAAATTAAATCCCCTCCACCACATCCGATATCGCAAAATGAATTTCCTTTCAAAAATGGTTTTAATTGTGTCAATCTATTGGTCAGCTTTCTATTGTGTCTATAATTATTGTACGCTTCATTAAACTCAATAAACCAAATTGATTTCTTATCAGCGTTGCTTCGAGATAAGTTGAGAAAGAGTGGGATAAGTTGGTCCGGCTTATCGCTTATTTTTTCAATTTGCCCAAAAATCTCATCAACCAGTATTTCACATTTTTTGCGCACCACATCAGTATCGATGGATGCACTTTTAGGATGATGTTCAATGATGGCCTCAAAATAATTTTGCTTCATCATAAGCTGAACGAGGAAGTTTGCATTTCGATTTTGAAATGCTTTTAAAAATGTCTTTGCTTCTTCAATTTTCATATTTTCTAATTATGGCGGTCTATTTTATGGATTGGCCTCGACTGAGGGAATCAGCTACTGAGTCAATAATTTCCCTAAAAGTTCAATCTCATGCCAATCCCATTTCCTGAGGCACCCAGAAACAATTGAGGCCTATGGGAACTGGACGACAAGCCCTCATTATAAATACCGATAGCCTGTATTGCCTGTTTATTTGATTTTGATCCTATGGGTATTGCTATCAGGGTCAAACCGCCTCCTACCGCTGCCATATTCCAATTCGGTTCACCCCCGACCAAGGCAGCCCCCAATTGCCAACCGACCATAAATCCTCCTACCCCACTAATTATCGAGGCAACTGTATTGGTCGTTTTGGCTTTTCTTATGAGCTGTTGGGCTTCATGATTTTCATTTAAAATTGCAGGAAGCTGATTGAAATTTATGCGATTATCATGATGAAAAAATTTATAGCCAAATACACTCTTATTTACAATAACTGAATCAGAAGGCGCTTGTCCCTTAGAAATTCCTACTATTCCGATCAGTAGCAATACAATAATAATCCTCATCCTATTATTTTCTCAGCTTACCAACTTCTCGTCTACCTGTTCCTTCTGCCCCTACATTCAAATCTCCAAGATCTGCCCTGGCACGATCTCCGACTTGTAGCAATTCATCAACAATTTCAGGGTATAGGTCAATCACATTGTAACGCTCGCCGGGGTCCCGCATTAAATTATACAATTCAAGGGAATCAACTTTCATTCTGATCCTTCTGCCTCCTTGACCGTCATTTTTCGGAACCGTGGCCTCATACGAAGCGTAGGTATGTGGATATACCAACTTCCAGTTTCCTTTGCGCACACCATTCAAATTATTTTTTCCGAAGTAGTAATAGAATTCCTTTCTTGGCTCAGCTTTGAAGTCGCCCTTCCACAAATCCATGATATTGACGCCATCAATTTTATGTGTTGCCAGTGTGCCGCCGACGATTGATGCTATTGTCGGTAAAAAATCAATGGATGAGGCAAGCTTATTGCACACCACACCTTCAGGCACATTACCCGGCCATTTCACAATACAAGGTACTCTTTGACCGCCTTCCCAGCTGGTCGTTTTTCCTTCTCTCAAACCTCCTGAAGAACCTGCATGGTTCCCATAATTTAACCATGGCCCGTTGTCTGTATTGAAAATGACAATGGTATTATTTTCCAGGCCATTTGCTTTTAAGGCACCCATAATTTGCCCTACAGACCAATCAATTTCCATCATGACATCACCATACAATCCCTGCTCGCTTTTACCTCTGAATTTATCAGATACCCCCAAAGGAACATGTGGCATGGAGTGTGGAACATATAAAAAGAAAGGATTTTCCTTGTTTCTATTTATAAAATCCACTGCCTTTTCGGTATTGAGGGTAGTAAGTTTGTCCTGCCCCGCATAACTGGTAATAACTTCAATTGTTTCATTTCCTTCAACCAAAGGCAAATCCGGAAAACTGCCTCGTCCTTTTCCAGGTTCAGAACGTGATCCATCCAGTTTTATGGGCCACATATCATTGGAATAGGGCACACCGGTATATTCATCAAATCCATGCTGAAGGGGCAAAAATTGCTTGTGATGGCCTAAATGCCACTTCCCAAATATTGCAGTGGCATACCCTTTTTCTTTGAGCATCTCGGCAATGGTCACTTCATCATCACCGATCCCGATTTCGTTTCGCGGAAATAATGCCCCGGTGATGCCGATCCGGTTCGGGTAACACCCGGTGAGCAGTCCTGCCCGGGATGCACTACACACAGGCTGTGCGGAGTAGAAATTCGTAAACCGCATTCCCTGACTTGCCATGTGATCGAGGTTTGGTGTTTCAAAGCCTGTAGCACCAAAACAACCTATATCTCCATATCCCTGATCGTCGGTAAAAATGATGACTACATTTGGTAGCCCCTCATCCTCTGTCGCTTGTGGGGTACACGAAATGGAAAACAGGATAACTAATAGTGGAAAAAATCTTAGGGTTTTCATAAAAACAAATTCAATAGTAAACATAATTTTATCTTCCCGAAAAGCTCAGGAAATCTTCTTTTTCAATCATTCAACAATCTTCCTTTTCTTTTTATAAACCCTTAAAAGTTCAGAAAGACCGTTTTGCCTCTACAACTTACAGTCATTATGGCAAAAAAAAATTTCCGCTTAGTATCATCACCCCTTGACAGCATTTATTCTTGCGGATGCAGCCTTTTTTACAGTAATTCTATTCTCTTTCTTGACAAATAACTCGATTTGGCTGACCACCGATAGCTTACGTACATAATTTATGGCCTCTTTGGCATTAAAATCAGTACTCACAGGCATCGCTTTTGTAGTACGGGGCAATTCCGTGTTAAGCGTTTCGGGGGCTTCCCTTTCAGGTTCAGGCTCAGGT
>JAUUZS010000149.1 GCA_030589835.1 Cyclobacteriaceae bacterium | reverse complement strand
TCTTCTTTATAACGTTCGTTGATTAATGCTTCTTCCATCAGGCGAAAATTCTCAATGGAAATGCTTGCCTGGTTGATGAAAGTCCTGATTATATCCGTCATTTCTTTACTAAACCCATCATTGACATCTTTGACCAGAGCCATAGATGCGATTTGCTTCTCCTGTATAAAGAAAGGAATAACAAATGCTGATTTGTAAATTTCATGCCTGAGTTCGGCAGTAAATCGGCCTTTATTGTAATTCCTGGAAGGTACTGAACTCTGCACTTTTTTGATTTTGCCCCCTTTAATGGAATTCAGTATTTGATCCTTTTCTTTTTTATTGGTTTTATAGTATAGCGTCTTTTTTATTTTTTCTTCCTTGTCCATGATATCGAGCCATGCAGCATTTGCCAGTACCACACTAACGGTACTATCCAGTAAAATATCATATACCTGCTCTTCACTTTGCCCCGTATTTCTTGATTGACTAAGCTTTTGAAAGTTGATGACCTCTACGAGTTTTTGCTCAAAAACCGAAGATGTCGGAAGGTTAAATAGTATCACCAGAACAGAAAAAAGGCAATAAATCAGTGTGAATATGTATAATGCATTTATGGTAATTATTGCCAGGGTGCTAAAAACCGGTGTGAAACCATAATTTTGTCCGTAATCAACTAGAATTTTATAGAAGTATCCTATATACAGGGCTATTAAAATAATCAACAATATACTCTTCAACTTTTGCCTAAAATTCAAATAAGCAACCCATTTCAAATTTACGCTTAATACAATACCCAGCAATGTCAGCAAGGTCCACATCACTATTCCAATTCCTGATTGAATGTCGAAAGAAGTGAATAATAGTAATGAACTGCCCAACAATCCATATTCGAAGGCATTCCAGGTCCTGATGAGCCATTTGCTTTTCTGATAGAGAATAAGCCGTTTCCAAACTGTGAATGTGGCGATTAAAAAGGTAATAATAAGCCCTACATTTATTTGATAAAGCATATCCAGAAAATATGGATTTCTTCCTTGCTCATGATCTTTTAAGGCAGTGAGTAAAAAATTTGATGATAGTGAAACAACCGTAGCGATCAGGCCGGTGACAAAAACTTTCCACAGTAAGTCAATGATGTTGAAGCCTTCCTGTTTACCTATATTTTTCTGATAGAAAAAATATAAGCTTAAAATAAAAACGATTAAAAGCGCCTTTGAGAAAAACAAGTAGGTCTCGGAAGGGGCATTGTGTAGTTGCCCATATCTATATAAATGCCCGGCGCCAATCATGATGAGCCAGGAAAAAGCACTTAAAAAAGCAATAAATTTTAGGATATTTTTTTTTGAAGACACCCTGTTTCAATTTTATTCAAGAAAACGAATATACCGCTAATTACTGACTATCAAAATGTCTCGCCTTTGTGGGTTCTTATCCTTATATGATTGGTAAATAATTACTATCTGCTATAATTTGGCGCTTCCCTGGTTATTTGAATATCGTGTGGGTGGCTCTCCCGGACTCCTGCAGTCGTTATTCTTACAAACTTGGCGTCAGACATTTCAAGAATTGTTTTGGCGCCACAATAGCCCATTCCGGCCTGAAGCCCTCCTACTAATTGATACAGGACTTCCGACACCAAACCTTTATATGGAACACGGCCACTTATGCCTTCCGGGACCAATTTTTTGACATCGTCTTCCGCATCCTGGAAATACCGGTCTTTAGATCCGTCTTCCATTGCCTCAATTGATCCCATACCACGATATGACTTAAATTTTCGGCCCTCATAAATGATCATTTCGCCAGGGGCTTCTTCAGTACCTGCTAAAAGTGATCCGATCATCACACTATCTGCTCCTGCGGCTATTGCTTTTACAACATCACCAGAAAAGCGAATGCCACCGTCTGCTATCACCGGAATGCCCCGGTCTTTCATTGCTGTGGCCACATCGGCAACAGCTGTCAATTGTGGAACACCCACTCCGGCAATTACCCTGGTCGTACAAATACTTCCGGGTCCTACACCAACTTTTATGGCATCGGCTCCGGCATCAGCAAGTGCAATTGCAGCTTCGTAAGTGGCTATATTTCCTACGATCACATCAAGATCAGGGAAGGCCTTTTTTACAGATTTCAATGATTCTATAACTCCTTTTGAATGGCCATGAGCCGTATCGATACTTATGACATCTACCCCCGTTTCTACCAAAGCTGATATCCTTTCGAGAATATCCTTGGTCACACCTACGGCAGCGCCTACTCTCAATCTTCCAAAAGAATCTTTACATGCATTTGGCCTGTCAATATTTTTAAGAATATCTTTATAGGTTATTAAACCCGTCAGCTTACCATCATCATTCACGATAGGAAGCTTTTCAATTTTATGAATTTTGAGTATTTCTTCTGCTTCATCCAACGAAACCTCATCAATAGCGGTAATCAGATTTTCTTTGGTCATTATCTCCTGAACGGCAACAGACATATCTTTTTGAAACCTCAAATCCCGATTGGTTATAATTCCCAAAAGTCTTCCTTCTTCATCAACAACAGGAATGCCCCCAATTTTATATTCCCGCATGATCTTTATGGCATCACCGGCAGTAGAATCAATGTTAAGGGTGATCGGATCAAGAATCAATCCATTTTGAGAGCGTTTCACTTTTCTTACCTGAATGGCCTGACGCTCAATAGACATGTTTTTATGAATAAATCCCAGGCCTCCTTCAAGCGCCATCGCAATTGCAAGATCTGCTTCTGTCACAGTGTCCATAGCAGCGGACACCAATGGAATATTGAGGGTAATATTTTTTGTAAGAACTGTTTTTGTTTCGGTTTCTCGAGGGAGAACTTCTGAATAGGCTGGTACCAACAACACATCATCGTAGGTAAGTGCTTCAGAATTGAATCTGTTATTATCTTTTGGCATAGCAAATAAATTTCTAATCTTATTTGCAGGCCAAAATTACATAGATGAATGGATATAAAAAATCTTTATAAAACATTTTATATAATCTGTAACAGCATAATTTTGTAACAGTCTTTAGGAAGTATGGTTTTATAACTAATAATTGATATATTAATACCCTATTTTTAAACTTTTTTTTCTGATTCTGATGAAGAGTACTGCGCTTACTTTGTTTTTTCTTTTCAGTTTTGTTGGAGCTTTTCCTGCCCAGGACTCAAGGGAATTTTTCAAATTTGCCATGTTTAAATATAACAATAAGGAGTATAAGGAATCCCTGGATTTTTTGGACAAGGCTCTGGAAAAGGATTCCCTGTACGTAAATGCACGATATCTTAGAGCTGAAGTGTATTATGAACTTGGCCATTATCTTAGCGCAGTTGCAGATATTGATTGCCTGTTTGAAGTAGAAAAAATAATCACTGCCTATACCGGAAAATATTATTTGGCCAGAGGAAAATCTTTTCTTGCCCTGGGTGAGCTATTAAAAGCTTCGTATGATATTGAAAAAGCCTACGAACTATCGGGGAACAACGATGAGGTGTATTATTACAAAGCAGCGCTGGGTCTGGAAGAAAAAACATATAAAATTGCTTTGGAAGATTTAGAAACCGCAATTCGAATACGTTCCAACAATCCTGCATACTATGCGCTGAGAGCAGAGATTAAAATTAATTATTATAAACCCGAACGCGGATCAAATGTGTATTACAGTATCTTAGAAGACATGAATGCCGCCATTACCCTATCCCCGGCAAATCACACCTATTATATGGTGAGAAGTAAATTTCTTGTCGCAATGGAAGAAGTTGATGAGGCCATTGATGATTATGATCAAATTATTAAACTGTTTCCCAACAACGAACAGGCGTATATTGAGCGGGGTGTAATCAAGATGAATGATAGTAAATATGAAAGTGCGTTCGAAGATTTTACAACAGCCATTAAAATAAATCCTAATAGTGAACGCAGCTTTCGGTTCAGAGGCCTTTGCAGACACAATTTGAATAATTTTTACGGCGCCAATAAAGATTTTTCGAAATCTATTGACTTGCTTACAGGAAATTTTTTAAATGGCAACTTAATTCCTGAAAAGAAAGAAAAAGTAAAAAAACTACTGGCCGAAAGCTATGTATTAAGAGGCCATTGCCTGAATAGCTCCGGAAAAAATGGTCTTGCTTGCCAGGATTTTTTACGTGCCTATCATTTGGGGATAAAGAAAGGGCTTAATTATTATCGCAGATATTGTAGTATTTACTAACACATAAACCTATACATGGTGTCATTTCGGTTAAAAAAGGGAACTTTGCATGATCAGAGGTATAAAAAAGATTTCTTCTTTGCATGCGACTGAGTTGTGCCTAAATGGAGTCTGTCTATAAAGTGCTTGATTTTTGAAATGTTGAGATTTTTGATGAAATTTTGGCTTTCTCAATGCAGCAAATACCTGGGTATTAGGCAAATTGAGAAAGCCAAAAAGGCGCAAAAAGATGAATATTTCAATTCGATGACTTTATGGACAGGCTCTAAATAGCCTGCATCGGGAGGGGACTTTCATTTTGGATTAATTTTATGAAAAAAATATTAATATTTATACTCTTACTGATATCAAATTCATCCGATTTATTATCGCAAAGTGCTAATATACCTCTAAACAGGGATTATTATCATTTGATTGATCGTTACGAGATCATGAGTGGCGAATTTTCAGACAACATTCATAGTCATGTGAAACCCTTGCAAAGACATCATGTAGCGGGATTTATTGATAGCCTCTACCAAAATGAATATTTTCTTGGGTGGCTCTCTGCGCGGGATGTATTTAATCTTCAGTTTTTGGCAAACGACAATTGGGAATGGAGCCAAAATGATGAAAACGACAGTAGCAATCCTATTTTCAAATACATATATCGAAAAAAGTCTGATTTTATTCATGTGGACGAGGGGGATTTTGATTTGCATGTAAATCCTGTCATTTACTTCAGTGGCGGTAAAGAGTCTGCAAGCGATGTGACCACCTATATCAATACTCGCGGTGTGGATATCAGAGGTTCCATATCAAAACGACTGGGATTTTATTCCTTTTTATCCACTACACAAGCCGTATATCCAAACTATGTCAGGGAGTGGACTGCACGATATGGCGTAATTCCCGGAGAGGGATTCTGGAAAAAATTTAAGGAAAACGGAGCAGATTATTTTACCGCCAGAGGCTACATTTCCTTTGAATTGGTAAAAAATTATGTGAACGCTCAATTTGGTTTCGATCAATCTTTTACGGGAGCAGGTCACAGATCCATGATTATTTCCGACTTCAGCCCGGGATACACTTACCTTAAATTCAATACCAAAATCTGGAGGATCAACTATACTAATCTTTTTGCACAGGCATTTGCCGATCAGGATTTCTCGACTACCGGGAGTGTGGCTAAAAAGTACCCTAAGAAATTTTTTGCCTCGCATCATTTAAGCCTCAATATCACCGATAATCTTAATTTTGGTTTTTTTGAATCTATTGTGATCGGTGACACTACTGAACGATTTGACATAGGCTATCTCAACCCTATTATTTTTTACAGGGCCCTTGAGCACCAGGGAGGAAGTAGCTATAATGCCATTGTTGGCGCAGACTCCAAATGGAATATTGGTCGTTCGGTCTCCCTTTACGGACAGCTGGTACTGGATGAATTTGTGTTAAACGAAGTCAAAGCTGGAAATGGGTGGTGGGCCAACAAATTCGGAGGCCAATTGGGCGTGAAGTACATCAACGCAATAGGGATTGATAACCTGGATGTGCAGCTCGAATACAATGTAGCCAGGCCTTATATGCATGCTCATGGAGACATCTATACCAATTATGCCCATTACCGTCAGCCATTAGGCCATCCACTGGGTGGAAATTTTCATGAAGTACTAGGAATCATGAGGTATCAGCCCCTGAACAGACTTTTCATTACGGCACAGCTAAACTTTGCTACATATGGTGATGATGCTCAGAATACGAATTGGGGTAAAAATGTAATGCTCAGTTATAATACCAGAGAATTGGAATACGGAAATGAAATTGGTCAGGGCGTAGATACAAAGGTACTTTATGGCGACTTGACCCTTTCATACATGCTCAAGCACAATTTGTTTATCGATATCCGGGGAATATATCGGGAACTTGCCAGCGGGATTGATACACGGAATAGTAAAACAACCTACTATTCCGGGGGTATGCGATGGAATATTGGTCGAAAACTTCATGACTTTTAGACTCATCGTCAAGAAAAATAAATTCATACCTATTAATCATGGAAATCTTACTATTGCAAAACAAGCTTGGCAAGGACAATTATTTCATACGTTTTTGGCGTTTCAATAATTATTTCCTGAATTATTCGGGTTTATCTGGATTAAACTTACGTTTTTTGCCGATGATTTTTTAGATCATAATTAATGAATACATATTTAAGAATCCTATCGTACGCCAAACCCTGGAGAAGATTTATTCCCAACTATCTAATTTTTTCATTGCTGACTGTTGGATTTAGTGTTATGAACATGGCTTTTTTGATTCCATTATTAAAAGTGATTTTTGGTAAATCAAATATTGAGGAGCTATCTAAATTTTCCGTCAGACCGGAGTTCACCTTCTCTATTGACTACCTAAAGGATACGTTCAATTATTACATGTATCATTTTGTCACAGAATATGGAAATTTCGGTTCTTTAGTCTTTGTCTGCATTGTGGTGGTTATATCATATATGATGGCTAATACATTCAAATATTTGTCTGCTATTATCATGGCCAAAGCCAAAGCCATAACAATTAAAAATATGCGGATTGACATTTATAAGAGTGTGAGTCAATTGCATGTGGGATATTTTACTGAACAGAGAAAGGGAGACATTATCTCCCGAATTACCAGTGACATTCAACTGATTGAGAGTTCAATCACTCACAATTTGAAAATTCTTTTTCGTGAACCAATTACCGTTATCGCATATTTTGGTTTCTTAATTTATTTATCGCCAAGCCTTACATTATTCACCATTATTATGTTGCCCATTGCGGGTTTTATTATTTCTGAGATTGCTAAGCGGCTAAAAAAAAGAGCCATGCAAGGTCAGCAGTCATTGGGACGGCAGTTAAATATTCTGGATGAGACCATCAGCGGAATACGGGTGATTAAGGCTTTCAATGCAGTGGGGTATATCAATCGTATATTTTCTAAAGAAGTAAAAAATTATGCCAGGATAGATTATGGATTTTCTACCCGCTATGAGCTTTCCAGTCCGGTATCTGAAATTCTTGGGGCCATTTCTATTGCCGGGATATTGTTGTATGGAGGAGATATTGTGCTGAACAAAGGTACCCTGGATGGACCTACTTTTATTGTATTCATAGCAGTGTTCACCCAAATTCTTCAACCCACCAAGGCGATTGCCGCAGCGGTCACTCATTTCCAAAGAGGGATTGCCTCAGGGGAACGTGTATTCGAAATTATTGACATAGAACCTGCGATTGTCAACAAACCTGATCCGGTAATTTTGGAATCCTTTGAAAAAGAAATAGAATTTAAAAATGTATCCTTTTCATATGGTTCGAAAATGGTGTTGGACGACATCAGTTTCAAAGTTGAAAAAGGCAAAACCATTGCATTGGTGGGGCCATCGGGCGGCGGCAAATCAACCCTTGCGAATTTGGTTCCGCGTTTTTACGATCCCGATGAAGGTGAAGTGCTCATCGATGGCATTTCACTAAAAGATTATGACTACAAATCCATCCGGCATCAAATGGGGATCGTAACCCAGGAATCGATTCTTTTCAATGATACCCTTCAGAATAATATTGCCTTTGGCCTGGAGGAAAAAAATGAGGATGAGGTAATTAAAGCTGCTAAAATTGCCAATGCTCATGGATTTATTCTTCAGGAACCCGAAGGCTACCAACGATTTATCGGTGATCGTGGATCAAAACTTTCCGGAGGCCAGAAGCAACGCGTTACCATTGCCAGGGCATTACTAAAAAATCCTTCTATTTTGATTTTGGATGAGGCAACCTCTGCCCTGGATTCGGAATCGGAAATGCTGGTACAGGATGCGATAAATAAGCTGATGAAAAGCAGGACATCCATCGTGATTGCCCACAGGTTGAGTACCATTCAGAATGCAGACGAAATATTGGTGATCAATGAAGGAAAAATCGTTGAACGAGGGGCACATCATGAATTGATGAAGTTTGATGGCATCTATCAGAAATTAACATCCATGCAGGGCCTGTAAGGTGTTTTCATGCCTTTTGCACCTGCTACTTCTATTTTCACAGATCGCCTGTCAAGGGCATTTTTCCAAAAAGAAAGAAGAAGGCAGTTCCGTGTAAACTTTGTAATCAAGAAACCGTCTCTATTTAGTGTCTGTCTATAAAGTCCGATTTCTGCGTTATGTTCATTCTCAAAATGATCATTTGCAAACGTAAACTCATATTTTTCGAATTTCACAAGCCTTGAACTCGAACTTTCTAGCTCAGACACTTGACTTTATAGACAGACACTAAGTAGAGTCTGTCTATAAAGTCATCGAATTGAAATATTCATCTTTTTGCGCCTTTTTGGCTTTCTCAATTTGCCTAATACCCAGGCATTTGCTGCATTGAGAAAGCCAAAAATTCCTGCCTACCGGACCTTTAGATTTACAAAGTATTAATATTCTAAGATTACTATTATTATAATGTGGGTATGTGGGTAACCCGCAG
>JAUUZS010000136.1 GCA_030589835.1 Cyclobacteriaceae bacterium | reverse complement strand
GTGATCCAGGATTATAAAGGCCTGATATGGATTGGTTCTGAAGGTGGTCTCAACCAATATGATGGATACAATTTCAAATTGTATGAGCACGACAACCAAAATCCACATAGTCTTGGATATAATCATGTGACTTTTCTATTTGAAGATAAGGAAAAGAGGTTATGGGTTTGCACACGCGGGGGGGGATTGAATCTTTACAACAGAGAGAAAGATAATTTCTACAGCTTTAAATTTATTGAAGGCGATAGCAACTCCATTTCCGGGAATTATATTCACTCGATTTTTCAGGATAGTGATGGCACATTTTGGGTAGTTACCAATGAAAATGGTTTTTGTACATTTAAATACACGCAACACGATGACCCAAACGACATTAAATTCAAAAGACATTTGAGCATTGACAACGTGCTTTACCCTACAAAATCAATGCTTGGATCAATTATTACTGAAGATCAATATAAGAATAAATGGATTGGCACCGCAAACCAGGGAATTATTATCCTTCATAATGACAGCACGGTTAGCAAATTACAGCACGATCCTCATGATGAAAATAGTCTGTCAAGTAATAATATCTTTTATTTGTTTTATGACTCAAAAAGCAGAATCTGGGTAGCCACAAGGGATGCCGGAGTCGATTTATATAATCCCAAATCCAAATCATTTATTCATTATTCATCAACAAAGAATCCAACATCGATCTCTAATAATCAAATTAAAGGAATAGTAGAATCCCGAGATGGGGAAATATGGATTGGTACAGACACTGGTCTTGACAGGCTTGAAGATGCTTCAAAGCAAATTCCAGACAACAAATTCAGACATTACGCCCATAATCCAAATGACGATAAAACCTTAAAAAGTGACATTATTGAAAGTATTTATTTTGACAACCAGGATAGGTTATGGGTATCAACAATGTACGGGGGCGTCAATATTTGGGACAAGGCTAAACGAAAATTTTACCCTATCCGTCATGAAAAAGGAAACCCCGAAAGTCTATCCGGCAATAATGTAACGACATTTGCAGAAGATCCCCATGGAAACATCTGGATTGGAACCGATGGTGAAGGAATAAATGTATATAATACATCACGAGGAAGTATTTACGATAACCAATTTATTAAATACCTGCACGATGCTCATAATCCGAATAGCCTGTCCGGAGATAAAATACTATCCCTGTCAATTGATAGCAAAGGAGGGGTTTGGATTGGCAAATGGGCTACAGGAATGGATTACCTTAATCCGAAAACGAATACTTTCGCCCATTTTTTAAACAACCCCAATGACAACAATTCAATAAGTTCAGATGATATATTCACAGTCGCTATAGATAAGAAAGACAATGTTTGGATTGGCACTTTTAGTGCCGGCCTCAACTATTATAATACGCATACCAAAACGTTTACCAGGTATTTACACGATGCTAACGATTCCAATTCAATTGCTAGCAATATGATTTCCGCTCTTTTAGTTGATGACGATAATAATCTCTGGATTGGAACGGATGAGGGAGGATTGAACTATTTTGATTGGGATAAAGAATCCTTTAAAAGATATACAAACCCGGATAAAAATGATTTTCGACAGTTTGTTAGTTGCTTACACCGCGATTCCGGAGGCACACTGTGGGCAAGCTTTTATGGTCATGGCATCCTCTATATGGATGAGAATGAAGATAAACTGATAAATGAAGACATATTTAATGAAAGCAACTTATTTGTCAATGGCATATTGGACGATGGAGAGAATTTATGGGTCAGTACAAATAATGGTCTGATTTCCTACAATAAAAAAACCAAATTGAGCATATATTTTGATGCTAGGGATGGCCTTCAGGGAGGCCAGTTTGTTTCTCCTTCGGCATTTAAGTCTTCGTACGGCACCCTTTTCTTCGGAGGAATCAATGGCTTCAACGCTATAAACCCTCATAATATAACTTTCAATTCAGCTCCCCCTCCAATCCTTTTTACGGACATTACCATAAACGATCAGTTGGTGAAAATTGGCCCGAAATCGCCCCTTAAACAGCAAATTAGTGAAACAGATCATATAGTGTTGAAGTATAAACAAAACTCCTTTAGTTTATCCTTTGCGGCACTTGATTATACCATGCCAGACAAAAATCGATATGCTTACATCCTTGAAGGATTTCACGATGATTGGGTCTCATTGCAAAACGAAAGAAAAGTAGTATTTACAAACCTCGATCCGGATACCTATACGCTTAGAGTAAAAGCCTCAAACAATGATGGCGTATGGAATGAACAAGGCATTAGTCTCCACATCGAAATACTCCCTCCCTGGTGGGCAACAATATGGTTTAGATTTATTATGCTTGTTGCAAGTGTGGCAGGGGCTTATTCTATATTGAAACTACGTACCCGGTATCTCGAAAGGCAAAAAGTTGAGTTGAGAAGAATTATTGCCAATAGAACTGAAGAAATTAGTGAAATCAACAGCGAACATGAAGAAAAACTAGAGGAGATTTCACTTCAAAATTCAGCGCTTAACGAGCGAAAAAATGAGATTCATAATCAAAACAATCAATTAGCTGCTTTTAACGAAGAGCTTACAGCACAGAACGAACAGGTGTACTCACAGAATGAAAAAATACAAGAACAAAATAAATCCCTGGAAGAGTTCCAGTTGCAAATTACAGGCATCAACAAAAACCTGGAGCAAAAAGTAAAATCAAGAACCAAAAAATTAAAGAAAACCATCGATGAACTGAACAAAACCGTAGCTGAATTGGACAGGTTTGTGTATAGCGCTTCCCATGATTTGAGTTCTCCACTAAAATCTATTCTGGGACTCGTAAATATTGCAAATCTGGAAAATAAAAATGTAAGAATACATAAATACTTAAGATATATAGAATCTAGTATTCATAAACTGGAAGAAGTAATAAAAAATCTAGTCCAATTTTCCAGAAACAATAGAATTGAGGTAAAGTCGGAAAATATTAAACTTAATACTTTAATAGAAGAGGTTATTAAGGAACTTCGATTTATGCCTGAAACAGAAAATTTGAATATTGAAAATGACATTCATATTGATTGTTTGGTGGTGAGCGACTATCAAAGATTAAAAATTATTTTACACAACCTGATAGGTAATGCCATAAAATACGGTGATCCGGAAAAGAACAATAAAAAGATCAATATCAGCTATAAAAACGAAAAAAACACGTGGAATTTAACCATCAGTGATAACGGAATTGGTATCGATAAAGATCATTTGAACCGTATTTTTGATATGTTTTTCCGTGCCACTGAAAAATCAAACGGATCAGGATTAGGCTTGTTTATTGCAAAAGAAACAGCAGAAAAGTTAAATGGAAAGTTACACGTCACTTCCACACCGGGTATTGGTACTTCTTTCACAATTGCCTTCAAAAATAATATCAGCATTCAGTAATTGTGACATGCATTCAAATATAGCGGGTCTAATCTGCGGCATCATGAATATTTCACATGTATTGCGCATTAAGTACCATCGGTTCCTTGCTCCAAATCATAAGGGCGGAAATAAACTTTGTCGTATAAAAATTTTGATTTGTTTTCAATCATGAATTTTAAGGTATAGAGAAAGGCCTGCATCTCTCTATCCTGTATGCTCTTCCATAGTTCCTGATCACTACCCATTCCTCCTACTCCTTTTACTTCCTGATAAAACTTGGGTATCACTTCAATAGGCCGTGTGTAATCCACAATTTCAATGGATGGGGTATCACCGGTCTCAAGCGCTGTAAAATTAATTCCATAAGGCCGTCCACCCACAATAGATTCAATAGACCCTCGGTTGGTCTGTGTGGATAAAAAAGCCGAACAATTTCGTATTGCCTTGTTGCTCAAATCTTTAGGATATAAAAGTTCTATACGTACAGCACTTGCATCAAATTGACCTGCAAAATCGGCCATCTCATACTTTTTGGCTCGCATCTGATCCCATTCGCTACCCGTAAGCTGGGAAATCTGATTGTCACTGAGTGTTAATTTATCCAAGGTTTCAGCCCCCTGAACCACATAATGTCTTTTTACCGTAAAATTGTCTCCGGCAAGCCTATCCTCTAACTTTTCAATAAAATTGTAGTAGTACCCGATTGCCAATGGAACCGAAATGATCGGATATTTGATCTCCTCAGGAGATACCTTACTTTTGGTTCCTTTTCCGAAATAGCGTTGTATGGTATTTATTACGGCGGTGGAGATGGTGGAAGTGGCCACGCCTGTAACTATTCCCTTAAATATTTCATAATACATAATTTCCAGCATTTTGGTTAACGATCAGCGAATAATACCTGGTTTCCAATGATTTGCCTAACCCTGACAGAATACTCCGTCTGGTAAAGAAATAACATAGTTGATCATATTAATTATGACCTTAGGTCTAATTTAGATACAATATCAAGAAAATCAAAGAGATATTTGCCATACACGATAACATGGCCTTTCGTAATTAATAGCAATGAGTGAAAAAGTGAAGGGTGAAAGAATAAAAATTATTTTGTATTCAATCTCATTCATCAAGGCCTTGTGAATACCTTGACATCAAAAAAATATAACATTGGGTTGCTACATTGGCACCTTTTGATTTTATTTCTGCAACCTGCCCTGGCAACAGCCCATTTTTTTTATGTTGCCGGGGTGATATGTAATCAGGGTAATTGATATTATAATAAAATGCCTCGTCGGTAATGGCTCATGATCCTCCCAGGTTTGGTACACCTGAAAAAGGATATGATCCTATCATTTATCCTTCACCCTGTTAAAAGCAAACGCCCTCAATATCCATTTTGACAATGGCTTTTCCGGATCTCTTTTCGTAAGGTTGATGTTTATTCCCAATTTTTTTACCACTGGCACTTTAAGTGTTTCGATAAATTCAATGAGCGTGCCGTCTGGATCTTCGTTATACGAAAAATGGCCGGCGGCTTCCCCCATATCAAAACTATTATTGATATCCCCCCCGGTGCTGTCCACCGTAAATGGGTGGCCTTCCTTAGCACAAATATCGCGAAGCTCTTCATAACCATTGATATCAAAACTAAGATGTATAAATCCTAAATCCCCCCAAAATCTGCCTTCATATATTTTATTTGGTGATCGATCAACCGATTTTACCAACTCAATTTCTGAAGGACCAAATATCGGACTAAAACTTCCCTTTCTAGGCTTAGAATGTCTCAATAAAACCCGTTGAATTTTCTGATCACCACCCGGCAAGCATTCAATTTCCCCAAACTTATCTGTAGTATTATACACCACTTCATCATACCCTAAAATGTTTGCATAAAACTTGAGAGAAGCCTCCATATTGGTCACGCCGATAATAGCCCCGTAACTTCCACCGGTAAGTTTATTTTCATTTTTAAACCATGAAGTGCTTTCAACGATGTTAAAAATATTATTATATGGATCACGGATAAAAAAGTTATTGATCCCTGCAGGACATTTATGAACTTCACCAAGCACGTCAACACCCGCCTTATTGAAACTTTCATACACTTTTTGTGCATCACGGCACTTGATTTTTGCGGCAAATATGCCAAGGTCGCCAAGCAACACTTCATTAACCGGCTTCAAAGGTACTCTTTCGGTGTATTGCCAAATCTCAAAACCGCCTCCTCCCTGAAGGTTCAAGGCTAATGCGGCTCTACGACTTTGAGGCTTCCCTCCGGTATAAGGAAGCATCAGAGCGGCTATAGCCTCTTCTTCAAAAACCCTGATGTCGAATCCTAAAAATTTTCTGTACCAATCCCAGGCCTCTTGCATATTGCTGACGCCAATACCGATTTGCTGAATTCCACTAATAACCATTTTTTCTGACTTTTTACATTTGAATCAAATAAATTGCAATGCTATTGCTTTTATTTAAATTTTCTTAATAATATTCAATTGATTTTATTACAATTTGCACCTACTTGCATTTCAACAAAAAAAAATAAAGCAAACCGGACTATGTCATTACTCGATAAAATTACTCGCTTCTTCATTTTATCACTTCCTATTATTTTGATTTGTTTAAGTTGCAATCCGCCTGAAAAAAAACCACCAAATGTATTATTTATAGCCATTGATGATTTGAGGCCTGAACTTGGCTGTTATGGCAATACCTTAATAAAATCTCCGAATTTAGATAAACTGGCTGGTGAAGGACGATTGTTCACCAATCATTTTGTGCAAGTCCCTACTTGCGGGGCATCGCGATATTCGATGCTTACCGGAAAACGCCCCACGAAAAAAATCCACATAAAAAACAGTGCCCTCTCCGAAACATTTGCCGGCAAACCAGAAGCTGCTGCCCCGGAAACTTTTGCTCATCAAATGAAACGCAATGGGTATTACACGGTTAGTATCGGGAAAATATCGCACCACCCGGATGGAATCGTGTATGGCTATAATGAAGCAGCCAATGGCCCTAAAGAACTTCCGCACAGCTGGGATGAAATACATTCGGAAACCGGCTCATGGGGAAATGGCTGGAAAGCATTTTTTGCTTATTCAGAAGGGAAAAACAGGATAGATGAAAAGCAACAGGTTCTTCCCTATGAAAAAGCAGCTATTGCAGATTCCGGGCTTCCCGATGGATTAAATGCTGATTTGGCAGTACGTAAGCTCAAAGAACTCAAAGAAAAAAATACCCCCTTTCTATTGGCGGTTGGCTTATACAAACCTCATATGCCCTGGGCTGCACCCGCAAAATATTGGGATTTATATGATGAGAAAAGCCTTCTGATATCCACCAATCCGGAATCCCCGGCCAACATCCATGAATCAAGTTTGAATAGCTGCGGGGAATTCAATAATTATAAATTAGGAAAAGAAAAAGCAGGCAGGGGAATTAGATTGAATGATGAATATTCGAGGCAGTTGATCCATGCATATTATGCCTGTGTAAGCTATGCCGATGCTCAGGTGGGCAAAGTACTCAATGAGTTGGAACGACTTGGACTGGATGAAAATACCATGGTTATTGTGTGGGGAGATCATGGCTGGCACTTGGGGGATCATGCCCAATGGGGAAAACACACCTTATTTGAACGGTCATTAAAAAGTGCAATGATCATAAAAACGCCGGGCATGCAGCAAGCGGGAATTGCCTCAAACGGCTTGGTGGAAACCATTGATATATACCCTACCATTATGGAGTTTTGCAACATCAATTACAATTATGAGCTGGATGGAATTAGCCTAATGACGATGATGGGAAATCCTGAATTGAACATCAAAGAGCAAACATACGGCTATTTCAAAAAAGGAATTACCATGAGAAATGAGCGGTACAGAATCACGAAATTCTACCGTGACGAGATGCCAAACATCGAACTATATGATCATCAAACCGATCCACTGGAAACGGTCAATATTGCCGCTTCAAACGAGCAAAAAGTCCAGGAATTGTTGCCTATTCTGGAAGAAGGGAATAAGGGATTGTTTTAGGAATTTAGGCAGGTAATTCAAAAATTAAGGTTTGCGATTTCTTGCTTTAAATTTACAATTTAAGGAAAATGGAGATATCCCTACAACTAAGCGGGTAGTGCAATCTTAAATGTAGTGCCCTTATCATCTTCGGTTTCAATTTCAATACTACCTCCTAAGGCTTCTACCTGTGTTTTTACTAGGTAGAGGCCCAATCCCTTCCCTCCGATGTGGTCATGAAACCTCTGGTATAATCCAAATATTTTACCTTCAAACCTCGAACGGATAATCCCCAGTCCATTATCGGAAACCTCCAATATGATGTTTGACTTTTCTTTATATAATGAAATACCGATTTCCAACCTTCTACTTTCTGACCTGTACTTAATGGCATTGCTAATCAGGTTATACATCACACTTTCTAGATATGGATCATTCGCGTAAACATGTCGAACATCCAAATTTAGCTTGACTTCTGCGTTTGATTCCTGAAGATTTTCATAAAGCATTTTTTTTACCTTACTATAAATTACCTCAATATCAACTTTATAAGATTGACCGATATCCTTATTTTTAAGCTCCAGGATATAATTCATATCCGAAAGCACCTCATCCATTTCGCCAGCAGAATTTATTATTCGCTTTACAATTTCCCTATTTTGCTCATTGACACCGGACGTCTTTTCAAATATGTGCATTAACCCTTTTAGCCGGGCGACCGGGCCACGCAAATTATGTGCAGTAATAAAGGCATATTGTTCCAATTGACTGTTGTAGCGTACCAATTCCTGGTTGGCCTTTTTTAACTGTACAGTCCGCTCCTGCACGATTAGCTCCAGTTGCGATTTTATGGATTCCAGCTCTTTCATGCTTTGAGCTATTACTTGATTTTGATCCTCCAATACGTCTCTCTGCGATGCTAATTCTTCTTGTTGCTGTGTTAATTCTTTATTTTGAGCTTGAATTTCTTGTGTCCTTTCATTTACCTGACGCTCAAGGTTCTCGTTTACAGATAATTGAAGTAGCTTGTTTTCTTCAAGTTGTCCTATGAGCTCTGATTGGGCCAATTGCTTTTCTTTTTCATGGAATTTTGACTTTACACCCAGGCCAATATTAAATATAATAAGCTCAATCATGATTCCGAATAGAAAAATAGTATCCGGCCTTTGATAATCAAATATCAAAATGGATAAAATGCCAATCAACCCTGATATAAACAATGCAGCCGAACCAACTATAAAAATGTGATCAATCCTATTCCCTTTCAAATACAAATAAATCAACAAAACACAAGGAATGGGAAGCACAAATAAAAGGAAGATACTCCGCTCTATAATCGCCATTTCCTGCCTCTGAAAATAAAAAATAATTCCAGATGAAATTACGATGTTAACCAGTAATCCCACAATCAGATAATTGACTATTTTATTCCACCTAAGAAATCTTAATTTGATGTTAATAAAGTTTTTGAGAAAAATCAGATAAAAAAATAGTGATAAATGCAGAGAAATATTCTCTAAAATAAAGTATAAAACAGAAAAATTACCAAACGAAGTTTCATCGATATAT
>JAUUZS010000172.1 GCA_030589835.1 Cyclobacteriaceae bacterium | reverse complement strand
GTAAGCATCAATTCCTCCAATACCTTTCCTATAAAGAATAATCTTAAATCGACCTATAAGGATTTGCTGCTGACACTTGATTTTTATGATTTTCAGGCTAATGATACAGAAAACACCGACAATGCCTCAAAAGAAATATTTAGTCAGTTAGGCTCAAAGCGGTTTAAAAAAGATTGGCGAAGAATTGAGGAATATTTTAGTCAATCCGATGAAATGGTATATATCCTTATCGAGCATTTTGAGTATGGATATAATGATGTGGGAATGAATAAACTTAAACTGGAGGTATTGAAATATTTGGTGGATTGTGAACATTTTAAGCTGTTGATTTCTTCAGAAATAAGTGCTTCGAAGCTTTTAAATTACTATGAAGGCTCCATACATCAATTGGAAAACTTACTAAAAAAACCTACTACAAGCGACCGACAGCAACTTCAGGACAAGCTGGATGATCTGAAGATTGATTTCAAGAAATGGCAGCACCTGTTGGGGAGTTTTGTGACCTGCATTATACCAATCAAGACCTTTCCGCACAAAAAGGATTCGGAGTATGAAAAGGAATTGGCACATGGCGAATACCTGGATATGATAAAAAAATATTTGGGAGCAAAGATTAATGCTGATATCCCAAAAGATGATATGGTATTGACCATTCAGCAAATGTCTTCACCATATTATTACTCTATTTGGAATTCCCTGTCAAAAGAAGAGCGATATATTGTTTATGACATTGCCAAAGACAGGTTTGTAAATACCATTAATACGGATGGGATTTTAAACCTGTTAAATAAGGGTATTTTGGTTTATGATCATTCCCTACGTGTTATGAATGAAAGCTTTGTGAATTTTGTACTTACAAAAGTGAATAGCGACGAAGCGCTCGAAATGGAAATGGAATCCCGAAAGAAAGGAACCTGGGACACGGCCTTTTCGGTTATTTTATTGCTTATAATCAGTCTTGTGATTTTCTTGTCTATCGGGCAGCAAAATTTCCTCAATGACATAAATGCTTTCCTGACAGCCATAGCCGCATTGGTCGGCCTGTTATTACGTTTTAGCGGCTTCCTAAGCTTTGGAGGAAATCGAGGGGCTGGTGCATAAACTGATTGTGAAACCCTTAGCAGTTGATTGGAAGGGTGTTTGGGTAGAGTGGCGTTACCTTACCGCTCTACCTGGACAGCTTCTCGTCACTTGTTACTTTCTTTAAAGCGAGCTTCTCAAACGTATTATTCTCAAATAAATGACGCCCATTTATGTGTGTACAGCATTATCAGGATTATTTCCAGGGAACAAGTTTTGACGGGTAGTAATTTATGCCCAGCGCATCAAATCGTTTGCTGTGATTTCCCAGGCGAACTTTAAATTCGTCCCAACTCCGCGCTGAGGTTTCTGTCCAGCCTACTTCGGCATGCCCGACAATTCTGGGGAATACCATGTACTCAAGTTCCTCAATATTTGTGACGGTTTCAGTCCATAAGGGGGATTCAACCCCTAATATATTTTCTTTCCCAATACCGGGAACCAGTGAGGCAGGATCCCAATCATAGGCCGCTTCAACTTCAATATATGCTGCCCAATGCAATCCCAATTTGGTTGTGGAATCGTACTGCATGTCGAGATACGTTTTTGTTGCCGGAGAAATCAACACTTTAGCTCCCTGCTCAACGGCCTTCGCAGCATTTTCTGCTACTGCCCAGTATTGGGCAGTTGAGTTGGGCACCATGCTGGCATGGGCGATTTCGTCCCAGCCAATTACTTTTTTGCCGTGTTTGGTTACGATATCCTGCACGCGATTGATAAAAGGAATGTAATCTTCCATCGGGGTGACGTGAGACTCATCTCCACCAATATGAATGTACGGGCCGGGAGTGAGCTCTGACAATTCCCTGACCACATCATCGATAAACTGATACGTGATTTCCTTGTCTGTACACAGTGTACTGAAACCCACTTCAGTGCCAGAATATAGTGCTCTTGCTTTGCCATCGCAATTCAGCTCGGCATACGAAGCCAGGGCAGAATTGGTATGTCCGGGCATGTCAATTTCAGGGACTATAGTGATGTGTCGTGCGCTGGCATAGCTGATAATATCTTTATACTGTTCCTGAGAATAGAAACCGCCTTTGCCGCCGCCCACCTGGGTGCTTCCTCCATGAGTGGTCAGATTGGGCCATGATTTGATTTCGATACGCCAGCCCTGGTCATCAGAAAGGTGCAGGTGCAGGGTGTTTAGCTTGTAAACCGCTAGTAGGTCGATGTACCGCTTTACATCTTCTACCTGAAAAAAATGCCTGGATACATCGAGCATGGCGCCCCGGTAACCATAAACCGGTTGGTCTATAATGGCGCCGGTGGCGATTTCCAATCGGCCATCTTGCTGTGAACCGGATTCGATGTTGGCGGGCATGAGTTGACGCAGTGTTTGTATTCCCCAAAAAACACCGGCAGGATTTGGCGCAGAAATGGTAATAAGATCTTCCGTAATCATGATTTCATAACCCTCCGATCCCAACTCCGGGTTCTCCTCAGACAGGGCTAAATAGATATGCCCCTTTCCCGGCTTTTGCGTTGTGGCCTTTGCCTGGATGCCAAAACCACTGGATTGATTTATTATTTCTGATAAATACTGTCCTGTGAAGCTCAAGGCATCAGAAGTTTGCTGATAGTAAATGGTCGATTTATCGGAGAGGACAAATGAGCTGTTTGTAGCGGTTATGCTTACAGGTTTCGGGATTATGGACTCCTCAAGAAGATTCATTGGTGTCCTGGAGGTGCAAGCAGCGAGTGCTACCATAATAAGTAGTGTTGAATAAAATTTGATCATCAAGGTTTTCATTTTTTCAGGTTGTGATGTGTAATAAAAAACGAAGGTAAAAAAGTAAATTATATTTCGTGTTGAAATACGGGTTTTTGAATGCAATTTACTTTATGCTTTTTTTATGCCACATAGAGAAATACATGAATTCGCGCTCTGTCTTTTGTGATGACGGATAGAATCCTCCGGCTTCATTTCCCTGAGGCAAGAATATGCAAAGTCGGAAGAAATTTCCAAGACAAAAGCAAATCATGAAATATAATCGCGCTCTTGGGATAGTTGGAGCAATCCGCTATGCTATTTCAAATGTAGGCCATAGTATTAAAATATTTCAAAATCACTAAAGGCTATTATTTGACCACCTTTAAGGAATTAGTATATTTGAAATATGAAAGCTATTAAAAGCATTGAAACAAAAATTCATCAATTAACTCCTGGCTTAATAGATGAATTAGACCATTATTTAGATTATTTAATCAATAAACGGGTTACACGTAAAAAAAGAAAATTGATACAGGATTGGGCTGGAGGATTAAAGGATCAAAATATATCTTCGGTTGATTTACAAATAAAAGCACTTGATTGGAGGCAGAAGTGAGGTATTTATTTGATACAAACATCTGGCTGGAAAGGTTATTAGATCAGGACAAATCTGAAACTGTTTTTAAACTTCTCAATACAATTCCTTTAGAGCAGATTTTTATTAGTGATTTTGCATTGCATTCAATAGGATTAATTTTATCAAGGCTCAAAAAACTTGAGATTCTTGATAAATTTATCAAGGATTTATTTTTTAATGGTCAAATTGAGCAATTATCCCTTGAACCAGATGATTTTCTTGATATTATATCAAATATAGAAAAGCATAAATTAGACTTTGATGATTCATATCAACTGACGATAGCACAAAAATATGATTTAACTATTGTCACATTTGATAATGATTTTAACATTAACGGTATAAATAAACAAACACCTGATGATTTAATTGGTGGGCAATTGTCATAGGCCACCAACCTGAGCCAATTCGTAATGGATTATAATGTTTTGTGGAGACACGAACCATGGCGTTGGGCAGAACAATCCGGATTCACATCCATGGGCAAGGCTATGTAAGTCAGAAAAAATCACCTTACAATATGGAATCGAAGGTAAAAATTCTATATTTCCCCGATTTTGATCAGCACCAGTTGCGTATTGAATTTCTTAACAATGGCATTGAGGTAGCTTTTTATTCGTGCATATTCATTTGGCTGGTAAACTGCCTTTTTAAGATAATATTCACCATCAACGGTAACTACATTGTCCTGCACACTATACACAAGCTTGATGTCAGCGAGGGCATTTTTCATTTCAAATTGTTTTGGCAGGTCTATTACCTGATAATTTTCAGGGATGGTAATTAAGGATTTAAATGTTTCTGACTTAGGGTAAATAAAGTCAACAGGAAAAGCCCTGGTTTTTTGCGTCAGCTTGTTTTCCTGAAGCGGGTAATGTAAAAATGGAGATACAATTATTTTATCATCTATGCTTTCTATTTTGGTTTCCCCTTCATAAGCAACAGTATAGGGTACGGATGAATTATTGAAGTTGAGTGTTTTGATCTTAGTAATTTCTTCGAATCCATTTGCAAGAAGGTGATTTTTTATTTTTGTCGTATCATCCTTATAGGTGCTTTTGAAGCGCGAAGATTCAAATTCAGTAGTTTGGTTTACTACTCTTGTATCCGCTTTTAAGGATTCAGGATCAATCTTAAGTTCAATGCTACGGTGATTTACGGATTTGATATTGGTGTACAGGTCAACCCAGTTAATTTGCTCATCATCAACAATAAGACCTTTTTCATTGATACACCTGGAGGGAATTCTGTTATAGGCAATATTAGGATCTGTGCCATCACTCAGGAACGTTTTTTCATCAATTGTGATGCTGGGGATTACATAGTTAAAAAAATGACTGAACGGATAATCGGTACTGATTTTACCATGATTTCGGGTGCTAATGATCACCGGCTGTACGGGTATGCCTGCTGTTTCTAATAAAGCAATCAGAAATAAATTTATATCCGCAGCGTTACCCGTTTTCTGATTCGACAATTCTTTCGGTGTTTTAGAAGCATATTTCGAATTATATCCATTCCAGCTCATGGTGGCTTTCACATATTTTACAATCTTTTTCACTTTATTTATCTCATCAAGATCATCAAGCGCCAGCTCCTCTTCGAGAATTTGCCCGGCGATCTTACTGCTCTTTTTTATGTATTTACCAAAATTGAAACTCTTAATCAGTGATTTATTTAAATCCTCCCAGGTAGACAAGATGTCGGTACTTCCGCCTGTCGGATTATGAAATTTCGCCAGTTGAAAATCCATTTTAATCAAATAATCGTTTGCTGAAGTCATATAGGCCTCGTCCTTGAAGGCGGGTACATTTTCAAGCACATACGTATGTACAAAATCCTGAAATTTAAAGCTCCGATATGTCCTGCCTACTCCTTTTGCAGGTTCAGAATTTTGGTAACTAAAGCGGCTTATCCCTTGTACCAAAAAAACATATTCATAAAACGGGATCATCTTTACAGTGTATTTGCTGTACACGGTAGGAATCACATCCTGAAAAACCCAGTCCGGGAGATTGTGATAGAAGGGCGTTTGCAGCACACTTCTGTATTCTATAATCGTTCCTGCCTTAACATTGGGCACAACGAAAGTCTTGGCTTTCCAGCGATCGTTTATTATTTCTTCATAAACGGTGCGCTCATCCAAGGGGGTCTTCACCAACCTTCCGTCTTCAATATTATAACTAAAGGCTTCAATAGTTCGATACCGTTCAGTCTTTCCATATCCATCAACATAATATGGAAGAGTGATTTCAGCATGTGCTGTTCCGGAGCGATCCAAAATTTTAATGCGTTTAGTACGAGTGAACTGAATGTCATACCCCGTTTCCGTGTCAATAAAAACAGATTCACCGATATCAAACAAAACTACCGCCTCTGCTTCAGGGTCTTTTTCATATACTTTTAGGTCTACTTCTTTTTGCGTGAGCTTACCCCACTTTTTTGAATATTCCTGTGAATAGGTGGGATTGGTTGAGATTATAATTGACAGTAAAAAAAATACGAACTGTTTCATTTAATGAGGGTTAAGAACAATAATTGATTTGAGTTGGCTGTCTTCAATAGATTTCATAAATGCATAAAATTCAGGATAATCCCCTTTCGGATAATCATTGGCATATAGCTTGAAATACCGCGTGACATGTATTTTGCTATCGCTCAATACATAGGATGCTCCATATAATCCATAGACAGATTCAATTGCAATTTCCGGCGGAAGTTTGACTTGATATTGAGGCATAAAAGGCAGGTCAATAACGGTGGAATCGGATTTATATATTGGATAATTTATTCTGATGTCACCCATTCTGGTGTTGTGTTTTTTAATTGGGGATGAATAAATAGGAAAGAGCGAAAATGCGATGCTTTTTCCCAACATCCTGAATTGATTTTCCATGGTCACGGACAAATCAAGCAGGAGCATTGCCCGGTCAGAATCAGGTTGGGATATGCTCCATTCTATTTGATCAATATTTTTAATTGGCAAATCTTCGCGTAGGTATTCTTCATGATCTTTTTCATTTATTTCCACCGAAAGGTATTTGTAGGCTTCAAATTCAGATCCTCTTAATATTTTTGAAGCCTCCAGTGTTCCATTTCCCTGCTTATTCAGTAGTATGTGGTATTGACTTTCTTCGAGCACTTCATCTGCAATTAAGCGTGGTGTGCTGATGAGCCTGCTGTTACTGCCATCAATCATCAGGGCCATACGATTTTGAGTGAAAGTTCCCAGGTAGTTAAATGGGAGATAATTGGCAGTATTTTCCAGCCATATGGTATCTTTTTCTAAGGGTACATTCAGGATCACATGGTTAAATTGTTGGCTGGGAAAACTTTCGTTTATCCGCACAGGATTGCTTCCGGCAAAAATTATGGTGTAATAAGAGGCTATCCCTGCATGTTTTAGCAGGGCTTTCATATAAATGGTCAGCGCTTTGCAATCCCCGTATTTGTTTGTACACACATAGGAGGCAGGATAGGGGACAAGGCCTCCCTCATCAATCGCTACATTGATATATCGGGTATTGGCCTGCATATAGTGGTATAATTTTTTTGAGATTTCCTTTTTGTCATCAAGCCCGTCAATCAATTTATCCACTACAATTTTTTCTTTTTCAGTCAGCTTATCCAGTCCTGAATTTATTTGCGCATGCCATTTTCCATACGACGACCAGGAATCGAATTGGCCATCCAGGCTATAATGAAATTGTTTCGGTACGATCGTAACACTGGGAAGCGCTTCACGAAAATTGATCCCGAATGCTTCGCTTTTCAATTGAGTGGAGTAGCTGCCTTCCCAGGAAAAAGCAATATGGTCAGCAAGAATAGTGGTCTGGTGGGTCAATGAGTCAGAATAATCCATAAACACTTCATAGGTTTTAGGAAG
Organism: Cyclobacteriaceae bacterium; assembly: GCA_030589835.1. The sequence goes on along the minus strand of JAUUZS010000172.1, from coordinate 879 downwards.
CCGGACCTTTAACGAAGCCTTTTGTACCGGGATATTTTTATACAGTACAGGATGCCATCTTGAGATATACATAAAATCATCTGCTGTTTTCCGATAGACATACTTTATACGATATGGATATTGGTGCCATTTCAGTTTAAATTCTTTTATAAAATTATTTTCATAGAATGTGCCCCTTGAGATATCGCTCCGGCTAATGATCTCCTTCTTTTTTAATTTCCTTAAAACCTCCCCCTTGGTATTTAAAATAGCAGCTTCAAGGATCTCCATTTTCTCATCTTCTCCATAAGCGATTTCCACATCCGATATCCAGTCGGAGCTTTTATCATTGATTTGAATCAAAATGGATGTCTCTTTGATCAGTCTCCCTTTTTCTATGCTGATGTCCGTGTGATACTCCAACACACTATTTCCATTTTGCAGCTTGCAAAAGGCATTCGACAGCGTACCTGCCAGCAGTCCGGTGATCAATGCCATTTCACATAAACGTTGGCGCAAAGAGATTCCCCTTCTTTTTTTTAGCGCTACAATTGCGAAAAATTCCGGCATGAGTAATAAAGGTATATCAGGTTAAAAAAGCATCGTTCAACGAATCTTGTATTAAAACTATCAATTATATGGAATAAAGTCGAATTGAATAACAAATTTGTTTTAAGCCCAAGCGCTCACTGGCTCAAATATCTGATGATTTGGAATAGGCAAAGGGTGGATGTCAGATAAAATGTGGCTCTAAATCAATTGGGAATTGAAGTCACTACGAGGGATGGCAACTGATGGGGTTTTAAAATGAATTAAGAACATTCGAATATTTGATTGGAAAATGATGAATTAAAATTGAGTGTTCAGAAAGGCATAAGAGTTTTAGGCCTTTCTATATTT
>JAUUZS010000389.1 GCA_030589835.1 Cyclobacteriaceae bacterium | reverse complement strand
ATCTTAAATTTCTCATTCTTCTTGTGAACACACTTATGTGCTTCAGGATAATACGAGAGAATGATTTGCAAGCCGCCATCCGTTTCGGCAAGTATTTGTTTTACATCGTATTTAAAAGTAGGCATCGAGAGGGTATTGGTATTTTAAAAATTGATTGAATTGTGAAAAATGAAGCCATCTGCATGGTAGGCTTACTATGTAATCAATTTAAAAATATAGAATTCATGATGGTTTCCACACCACACCTTCGCCTTCAGCGTATACCCAAGACAAAGGCTCAACTCATCACTATCCACTTCTTTGCTTGCTGAATAACTTATGACGCATTTATATTTATCTGCTTCTTTTATTCTGATATATCCATCTCTGCTCTTCAGCGAATCGCTATACTCTTTAATCATCATCCTGACTTTGCCCATCGCTATGTGGACGTTATCGGCTTTTATTTCCATTTCCAGGTTTCCAAAAATCGGATCATAGGTCAGGTGCAGTAACTTTCTCAGTTCCGTCATCCTGCCAACAACCTTCATTTGTATCAAAATATTTTTTTGCTCACTCATGGTTCCATAATTTTAATGTTTCAAATTCCAAAAAAAGACCGGGACAAGGCGGTGCCCCGGCCTAAATCAATCAATCAGCTAACCCTCATTACCCGATTCAACTTTCTTTTTCATAAATGAATAGGGTACCAGTCGTTGTACCCCAAGCTCCTTCATCCTCGCTATAGTCGCAGGCCTGCTGCCACGGCAGTTCAAGTATCGATATACCGTCGGAATAGATAAACCACTCCTTCTCGCAATACTAAATGCGCTGATCATGATAGACAGGTAGCCAGAAACATGAATAATAAGGCAGTCGCGGCCAGGGCAATTATAAGGCGTACCAGGTAGTCATGATACCACTTCCACCCAAAGTTTCTTTTCCAATTGTCAGATCGATTCATCATTTATTTGATTTTAGTTACTTTTTTTTGCTGACCTATTTTTCCGGCCAGATAAGCCTTAAACTCCTTTTCATGCTCAAATATCCTCCCCGTCCATGGGCATTTATACAGCGCATAATCAGCACGGTTCCGGAGGCGTACATAAAGCCTGGGCAATGCATACTCACCAATCCCGATCATAGAACCGGCAATGAATTTAAGCGCTGAGTTTTGCCATAGCGCCATCGTGAAGTCTTGCCAGGGCTTCATATACAAAATGAAGATCAGCGCAGTGCCTACCGCCAGCCATCCCGAAGCATCAAACTCCCACTCCTTCTGATTGCTCTTGTGCAGCGTAAACACCATCACCAAAAGCGCAATGGGCAAAGAGAACATGAGGCTCGTGGCCAACCTGAGGTAAGGATCCTCAACTACCGAAAAGCTGTAGAACACAACAGTCGTATGCACCAGCAGCGCACCGATCAGCACGATCACGGTCAGCAACAAAAAATCTTCCGAGTCTAAAAAGCGCGATAGTTTTTTCATTGGTCAAAAATGTCGGTTTGTCCTGTTACTAATTTTTTGTCAAGATTGGTCAGCGTTCGTTTGTTGATGGCCACACCGTTTTTCAGGTCCAGGTAGGTTTTGTATTCAGGGTTTTCCATCAGGGCTTCCTCGGCAATCTCGATTTGTTTTCTCATCTCATGGTTTTCATTGATCAGCTCCCGCCGGCTGCTCATAATACCATGGAAATGATTGAAAAGGATATCGCAACATTCTTGCTGATAATTGGCAAGCTCTTCACTTGCAGAGTTGATCTGAAATATCCATCCATAGACATATCGCTCCGGAAGAGCGACCATGTTTTGAACCCGATCAGACCTGTCGTGTAAGGGCTGAACAGCCCTTACACGGTTGAAGAATCTATGTGATTTCAAATTCTTATATTGCCTAGACCAGTCTACTCCAAGAGCTTCACAAATCGGCTTGATGGCAACCCAGTACTGGCCATCGATGGAAAGAAAACCAATGGCCTTGCCATTGAATTCTAAAAATTTTCTGATTGATTTTTTCATGATAGTGCGTTTATTTCTGTTCTACTATGATCAACTCACATACCTTCCCATCAATCTTTTGAATTATGCGACCGCCATTATGGTTGTATCTGTATTCATTCGTGACACACCACTCTTTGAGGCACTTTCTAAACCTGGCATTGGTCCATGTCAAACCACCTATTGTATCGTGCAAATTGACCATCATATCCTCCTTTTTTATCAATCGGCCACATGACTCTATAAATCCAAAATAGCTGTCTGCCCATTTAGCAAAATACTTCACATGAGCATCGATCTTATATCCCCATCCTCCGGGATAAGGCTTCTTTACAATGCCGATCTTCTCCAGGCAGGTTTCAATTTCTTTGTATGCTTCATTTTCCATTCGAAATCGTAAATACTCCGGAGCAGATCCTTCCAACCACCTGGCAATTTGTCTTAAACTCCACACCCAGGCTTCTTTTTCCTTGTTGACCTCTGCCCACAAGTCGATCAGTTCTTTGACTGTTTTTCCTGCAATCATTGTTTGCTTTTCCATTCTGATTTTGATTAAGTGATTATCGATTTAAAACTTTCTGTTCCGTTCCTATAAATTGATTTTGCTGATACTCCTTTTCGATGTTTGCCACAATCACGCGATAGCCTAGTTTTCGCATACGCTTGATCACAGCCAAAAACTCCTGGCTATTGTCATTCCACATTTCATGATAGATCGATTTGGGCTTTGAGATTACCATAGGTAATTGTTATAGTAGTCCGTTAACCATCAATTGTCATGTCCCGCTGTTCTGCGATAATGGTCAAATTTGCAACTGGCCGCGGACCGGGTATCGGATCGTTAAATAGATTTTCCATTGACACACCGAAGATCCTGGCGAAGAACAGGACTTTGCCCGCCGACAAGCTTTCCTTTTTGAGATCGAAGTAGAATTGGGCAAGCTTGTTTCCCGTCCTCTTCTGATATTCTAGCCTTAATATTTCCTGCTGGGCTTTATTTAGCAGGTTATAGTATTCGTTAATTCTAAAATTTCCCTTTGGCATTGTTATTGAATTTATATATTATATGATACAGTCTATTATTACTAGAAGCAAATATAATTCACCTGTGGTAAATAAACAAACCACAGGGTTAATTTATTATAAAAAATTGGAAGAAACATTTGGTGGTAGATTATCAAAGCAGAGGAGACTGAAAGGTTTAACGCAAAAAAAACTTGCCGAAATCATAGGTGTTGGAAGCGTTTCTGTAAACAAGTATGAGTCAAATAAGACTTTTCCTGAGGCTCCAAAATTGGTTTCTTTAGCAAAAGCTCTAGGTTGTTCCATTGATTATTTGATGAGAGGAGTCACTGCAAGACCACCTGAGAGCAATGAGATCATTGAAGTACTCAAAGACAATATCAAGGCAAAGGATACAATCATCTATAAGCAGGAAGAGGAGATTGTTGTATTAAAAGATGAGGTCAAGCAATATCAAAAGAAGGGGCAGCAGAAGGAACTGGGCAATTGCAATTCGGCATAAGACCTACAAGTTGTTGTATTGCTCGGAGTAAGAATATTGAAGAGTGTCCGTGTGAAATGAGGATAATGTTTAAGGTGAGCTAAATTGAGGATTATCATACGGTTAAAAGGAAAATAATTAGCATATGGAATTTTTAGTGATAGATTTTGAAACAGCCATGAAGTACGATCACTCCAGTATTTGCCAGGCAGGATTGGTACACTACAAAGATGGAGAGATAACCACATTGTATGATACGCTCGTTTATACAGACCAGGAATTTACCAATACGAAAATTCACGGCATCACTGCCGATGATGTGAAAGACGCTCCTACTTTTCACAAAATCTACTACGAATTAGAAAGGCTTGTTGAAAGGAAAATAGTCTTTAACCATAATAATTCTGATAAGACCTTTTTCAAGGCTGCATGTGAACTGGCTGGCTTGCCTGTATTTGATGTGACCTGGCTTAACTCGGCCACCTTGGTGCGCAGAACCTGGCCAGAGTTTGCCAGCAAAGGTTATGGTGTTGAAGACATGAGCAAATATTTGGGCATAGAATACACCCCTCACAACGCTGCTTCTGATGCTTATGCTACGGCCAAAATCATAGAGGCGGCAAATAAAATCAAAGGCTTCAATGAAGTTGTAGATTGGGAGATTGAGTTGTCAAAACAGAAAAAGAGAATAAGAAATCACACATGGCCTTCTGATAAGCAGCGAATACAAGGAGAAATAACTGATGCTCCCGATTTGGAAGCTGTAGAAAATAAGGAAAATCCGTTTTTTGGAAAGAAAGTAGTGATTTCCGGCAAATACGAGACATGGCCACAAAGGAACGACCTGGCCAAAAAGCTAAAAAGCCTTGGTGCAGATATAGATACATCGGTAGGAAAATTCACAAACATACTATGCGCCGGGAAAGATGTTGGGCCAAAGAAAATTAAAATAATGACACAGAAAATTGAAAGAGGGGAAGACGCGAGAATTATAAATGAGGAACAGATCATAGAATTGCTGAAAGCAGATTTATAGAGGAGAATTGAAGGATTTTAACATGAAAAAAAGCACAATGTTTCAACATTTAAAACTAAGTGACTGAATGTCAGCTATGACCGATTCCCCTGTTCTGGGCACTAAAATCTATGTTAAACGTTTGATTGTCAATAGTTTTTGATTTTATAGGGGGCGAATTAGGGGGCGTTTTATTGCTGTGTGTTTTTTGTTTTGGATTTGCCAAAAGTGTCTATTTAGGAGCAATGGATATAATTATTTAAAATAAATAATAACAAATAATCTATTTTTTGCGTTTT
>JAUUZS010000119.1 GCA_030589835.1 Cyclobacteriaceae bacterium | reverse complement strand
CGTTTAAATAGGTTATTTTGTGGCTTCGCCATGTTTATTTTTTTAGTGCATCAGCTCCCAGCCTGAGCAGTTTATTGACATTATGATATCCTAATGCCGACGTCACCACCTTGCCTGTATGATCAATAAAATATAGTGATGGGTAGGCTGTAACCCTATATTTTACCGATAAAGCAGGCCCTTCACCTTTTTCCATATCAATTTTTACATTGATAAAATGGGTGTTGAAATATTCCCCGACCTTTTCCCCTGGGAACACCTTTTTTTGCATCGCTTTACAAGGGCCGCACCAACTTGCATAGGCATCAAGAAAAATGAGTTTGTCTTCCTCCTTGGCCTTTTCCAGTATTTCTTGCCACGAACCTTCAAAAAATTCGATACCCGTGTTTTCATCGTTCTGATTGCTGCCAATAATTTTTGGTTCACTAAAAAAAGAGGTAATTGCCAAGGTGTAAATTAGTACAATGATGTTCATGGTTTGTTTATTTTTTTATGCTTAATACGTGCTATTTTATGAAATATATTACCGTTCATTGTCGAATCGGAAATTTGATTCATGTGTGTTTAAATAGATTTTTCTGATCACTTGTTAAGGTAATTTTCTCCTTTTCTTGTATAATGGTTACCGTAGCGCAATGCGATGGATAGGTAATGTCATAATCTTTTTTCAAATCAATTTTTTTTGATATTGATTTGAATAATCCTTCACACTCTATATGGCCTTCAGGGGAAAATCTACCTATTCTATATTGAATGTCATTTTCCATTTCTATTACAAACCATGATCCTGCACCTTCACCCGCAAGCCATTTTGTTGTTGGAGGCAGATTCCCTGGTAATGCGGGTATGGGTAATATTTTAGGAAGTTTGATCATGAGGCTACATTAATTTTTGTGTTTAAAATTATTGTCAACTCAGGTGATTCCTTGAATGATGGTCCGAAGCTGAAAACCTTTCCGGAAATTGCCTTCAAATTCCACATGGGGGTTGGTGTAAGCATGGGAGGCAATTGTAGTTTGATCCTTTCCGAAAGAGCAGGTTTTCCTGCTTTCAGGGCGGTATTTACAAAGCGCGAACAATTTGTTCCTTTGGGAATAAACGGGCCATATGAGATAAACTCCCTTTCTTGTAAATGTTGTATATAAGAAAGTGTTTTACGAAAATATATTCGTGTTGCTGCACCAAAAATAGTTCCCGTTCCATGTGTGGAGGGATTAGTGTAAAGTTCTGAAAGTATCTCTTTCAGGTTGAGAATTTCTGTTCGGTCCGCAGATATGTTGGCTTGGGTATTGACCACTAAATCATGATCCGTATCCAGGCTTCTTACCCTGCCATACCCGGGAGGAGCATGATATCTGCCAAAGTCAAAATAGTGACAGGAACAGGTTTCATCATCCACCAGAAGCAAGGCAGCATGTCCGACCCTGTAATATCCTTTACGGTTAATCCCCAAATAATAGAGCATAGGATCGTACCAGGCTCCTGCTTGCTTGCACACGGTTTCGGGCCATGCGAGGGCTATTGCAAATCCGTTATGCATCTACTTTTATATTTTTAGTAGTCATTTATATTATTGCTTTTTGTCTTCTGACAAAGATTCATTTTCATGCCCACATCATTAGGCAAACTTGTCCTTTGAAGTTTGAGGGTTCAAGCGTGACCATTCATGAATATGTTTGGTGTGCGGCAGATTTATCTTATGATCAATCACTGGTTTTCAACAGCCTGGTATTGTTACAAAGATCAATCAGCACCTTGGTTTTTATATCTGATCGTCGATGGTGCCACGCCAAAATTGCGATCTAGTTTTATATCGTTCTTTTCGGCAGATAGTGCAATTTTGATGATCGCCATATGGTGTATGGTATGGTCCAGCGCATATGCCAATTCCCGGAGAAGCGAAGTTTGTATCATGGTTTGCTCTTCAGCAGTAGCGTAGTTTGCTTTCATTTTTAAAGAATGGTCAGCCGCTAAGGAGTTGAGAAAGCTGATGGACTGTTCTATACTCGTTACCGCATGGGTCACATACGTTTCTATCAACACATTACGCGCTCTTTCATCATAACAAACGATTCCTGTTTTTACTCCTTTTTCCAGACAGAAATAGAATTCAAGGATATGCCTGAAATGCTGTCCGATGGTCGCATTACTTAAGATGTCCTTTGGTTCAGCGTACAAGTCCTGTGGAAATTCTTGTAAAAGGCTTTTGATCTCGTTTAGTTTTTTAATGTTATGGAGGATAAGTGTCATTCTTTTTATTTATCTGTTATTGGGTAGAAAATGAGATATTGGTTACCTGAAAGTTAATACAAATTAGCAACTTACTTATTAACTTAATTAAGAACCCTGCTGTTTATTTAATTTTTCAATAAACAAGCAGGGTTCATCCCAACTACCCTAAACCAACCACTAGGATTAATTTTCTGGATCAAATTCAGCTTTTACAGTTACTTCAATTGTTTTGGCGATATTGGTGGAGGGTTTTCCTTTGTCAAAGGCGATTTTATAATCTGCCAGGGTAATATTCATTTTAGTATCAACAAGCACCTTGCCTCCTTTTACCGTTACGGTACCTTTTTCAGAAATCGGATTCGTGACACCATGCAAGGTAAGCTCACCACTAATATTCGCATCGTAAGTGCCATCTTTTGAAAAATCAATATCACTTAGGTTTGAGATGCTACCCTTGAACTTTGCCTTTGGGAATGCTTTGGTGTCCAGGAATTTAGGACTATTGTAATGTTGCTGCATTTTAGCTTTTTCAAATTCAAAGCTTTGCATAGGTACTGAGAAAACCACTTCTCCCGAAGATGGATTGATGGTGCTTACTACTTTATAATTGTTGGCGGTAATGTCCTCTACAGCTGTGTGGGAGAAAAAACTTATATGTCCTTTTTTGCTTATAAGTTTGTTGTCCGCCGGAGCGAATGCCGTGGACATAGTTACAAATCCTGCGATTATTAACGTGAAAATTGACTTTTTCATGGTATTGGTTTTTATGTTAATGAATAAATATTGTTAGCATGATTATGGTGAGACTGTTAAATTTGCAGCACATCACATTTTTCTATGATTACGTCTTCGTAAAGCTCCAGATCTTCGTCATATCCGGCTCCGGAGCGTATGACACCCTTGATGGTTACCTCGTCTCCGTTTTTCAGTTTTTCGGCATTGATGTTGGTGTTTGCCATAAACGTACAACTCACTCCAGCATGTTCACCGGCACCTTTCAGCAACACTACTTTTTGATGATTCATATCCTCATCAACTGATGCTACAATGCCTGTGACGGCAATGATTTTAGATTCCCCTTCTTCTTGCAAATATCTGTCGTTGGCTGTTTGGGCATCCGACAGATATTCCTGTACTAGCATTTTGGCTTCCATCTGAAAGTCTACAGGAGTACTTTGCACATCGCGGTGAGGCATGTTAAACATGTACAAGGCTGAACCAGCTCCTAATAAGATCCCAACTAATCCAAGGCCAAGTCCCCATTTGATGATTTTCTTTTTCATAGTATAATTTGTTAAATTCTATAGATTACTCAACTGTCACCTGTTCAGTGCATTTTCTGAATTAAAAATGCTAAGCAAGTGTTTTGATCTAATAGTCGCAGAAGGAGATAAAACCTGACAAGAAAATGAAAATATTTTATTTATTTTATTCTAACTTTTTGATTAGTTGGCTTTTAAAGGATTCAGAAAGTTTTTCGGAAGGAATTTTCGGCAAGGTAGAATCACTCGAAATATGGTCTTTGAGCATCACGTCGAGCTCAATGCTCTGGTTTTGATGCTTTTTGCATGCATCACACATGCTGGTATGAATTGCTAATTGAACTTTTTCGATTGGATTTAAAGGAAAGTGTAATTTCTTTTCAATGAGGCCGGAAGCCTTTTTGCAGGAAAGCAACAGAAAATTCATTAATTTTTTCATCGGGGTCATCGTTTAATCCAATTGTTTTCGAGACACATTTTTAATTGAAATTTAGCGCGTTGTAGCATCTTCCAGTAATTAGACGAGCTAATCCCCAATTCCTGACAAATTTCTTTTCCATCTTTTGCTTCAAGATATTTGAAATGAATGGCGTAGTACCAATTTTTAGGAAGCTTTTCCATACAATTCTGAAGCACGTCCTTAAATTCCATATTATCCAATAAGTGCTCCTCGTTTTCGGGCCAGTTGTTCGGACTTGCTTCTGGTATCCAGGAGCCATCCTCGTCAAAGAAATGATCCAGTACATCGGTATTTGAAGGTAGTGCCTTTCGTGAAGTACTGTTGATGGTCGTCTCACGAAATTTTTTGCGGTGAAAATCAATGATTTTATTATTTAATATCGAAAATAGCCATGTTTTAGCTTGGCTGTCACCCTGAAATTTATCTTGAGCCTTGAATGCCGAAAAAAAAGTTTCCTGCACCAGATCTTCCGAAGATTCTTTATCACTTGTTTTATGCAATGCCCACCGATACAAATCATCGGCATATTGTGAAGCCCATTCCTGTATAGTGCTATGTGGTTTTGAATTCAATTTAGTTTCCTTTTTTTCAGGCTGAAGCTAACAGCGTAATTCCTGAATGCCCCATTTACTTTATTCCCTGAAAGATAACAATTTATCCCAATTATTAATACCCATTCCGGACTGGCTTGTCCAGAAAAGCAGGTTTTCGCAGAGATAATAAGTGTAGAATAGACATGCTTAAATGCAGCTGATACGCTTTAGTATGAAGGAAGGATTCTGATTTTTTCAGATGTTCATTCAATACTTGCCAAGCGTATACATTGTCAGTATTTTTATCGCTTTATTGCAGACGAATTTTTAAACTCCTTATCATATGAATTTCTTTAAGCTCTTTTTTGGATTCCTGCTTGTTCTGACTGTTATGGTTTCCTGTCAGGAAAAAATGCAGGAAGCTCAGGCACCAAATATCATTTTTATGATGGCGGACGATCATGCCTACCAGGCCATAAGTGCGTATTCCAATCACTTGATTGAAACGCCACAGATAGATCGACTTGCCAATGAAGGCATGCGGTTTACCAATGCTTGTGTGACCAATTCCATATGTGCACCATCCAGGGCAGTGATCCTCACCGGAAAGCACAGCCACCTCAACGGGAAAATCGATAACCGGTTTCCATTTGATACCACCAATGTCACCTTTCCACAAATCCTTCAAAACCAAGGCTACCAGACTGCGATGTTTGGCAAGCTACACTTCGGGAACAATCCAAAGGGATTTGATCAATTCAAGATTCTTCCCGGGCAAGGCACCTATTACAATCCGGATTTTATAACCAAGAATGAAGGCAAGATCAGGATTGATGGCTATACAACAGACATCATCACAGAAATGACACTGGATTGGTTTGAAGAAGAGCGGGATCCTAATAAGCCATTTTTGCTCATGTATCTGCATAAAGCGCCACACCGTGAATGGCTTCCCGCACCAAGATATTATAAGGAATTCACAAAAAAGACTTTTGTGGAGCCTGAGACGCTGTTTGATACATATGAAGGAAGAGGAACTGCTGCCCACACTGCCGAGATGAACTTACTCATCCATATGAATTGGGCCGGTGACTCAAAGATTTATCCTGAATTGATGGATGAGTTGGGCATTCCCGAGACAGCAAACTGGGATAAAAATGCTTTTGAGCGTGAGGTAGGAAGATTGAATCCTGTTCAGCGAGCGGCCTGGGATAAAGTTTACGGGCCGATCAATGAAGAATTTAAAAAGAATTATCCGAACATGAGCAAAAAAGAGCTTATGAAATGGAGATATCAACGCTACATGCAGGACTATCTGGGCTGTATCGCTGCAGTGGATGAAGGAGTAGGTAAAGTATTGGATTATCTGGATCGCAATGGACTCAGGGACAATACGATTGTGGTGTATACTTCTGATCAGGGTTTCTATCTCGGTGAGCATGGGTGGTTCGATAAGCGATTTATTTATGATGAATCTTTCAAAACACCCTTGTTGGTCCGTTGGCCAGATATGATTACTCCTGGCACTGTAAATACACAAATGGTTCAGAATCTTGACTTTGCACAGACCTTTTTGGCTGCGGCAGGCATCGAGGCACCAGCAGACATGCAGGGAGAAAGTTTGGTTCCTTTGTTCAAGGGAGATACAGAAAATTTCAGGGATGCCGTATATTATCATTACTATGAATATCCATCTGTGCATATGGTGAAAAGGCACTATGGAATCGTTACCGAAGAGTATAAGCTGGCACATTTCTATTACGATGTAGATGAGTGGGAGTTGTATGACCGTAAGAAAGATGGGAATGAAATGAATAATGTGTATGACGACCCTGCTTATGCAGATGTAGTTGCTGATCTGCACCAAAAGCTGGCGGATTTACGTGTGAAGTACAAGGACTCAGAAGAGCTTGATCAGATGTACATCGATAAGTATAATGAGTAAGTTAAAGTTATGGCATATTATTAGCTCAAGGCAATCGAATTTTGAGCCAGAGATACTTTCTTAGAATCAACGATACGTTTATCAAGTGTTCATTATAATTAGAGCCCGTCTATAAAGTGAGAGTTTGTTTAGAATGTTCGAGAGAGGACCTTTACACAAACTAAAAAATCTACTGCATTTCTGAGTGATATAACGAATACCATGAACAGAAAAATTGAAATTCTGGCACCGGGTGGAGATGTCGATGCGATTAAAGCAGCAATTGCTGCCGGGGCGGATGCAATATATTGTGGTCTGGATAAATTTAATGCACGGAACCGGGCCGCAAATATAATCTTTGAAGATTTAAAGGGGATTTTAAGGCTTGCCCACAAGCACAAATGTGAGGTTTTCATCACCCTTAATGTCCTTATAGTAGAAAACGAAATCCCGGCCTTTATTGGCATGCTGAACAAATTAATGAACACAAGCATCGATGGGGTAATTGTTCAGGACCTGGGAATGTGCTACCTGCTATCTAAATATTTTAAAGGGCTTAGCATTCATGCTTCTACTCAGCTTACTACCCATAATGAGGGACAGATACACTTTTTGAATAGGCTGAATGCTTCCAGGGTTAACCTCTCCCGGGAGTTAAGTATTCATGAGATAAAAGCCTTAACGGCAATTGGTCGTAGGTATAATATCCTGACTGAAGTATTTGTGCACGGCTCTTACTGCATCTCTTTTTCAGGAATTTGTTATATGAGCTCTGTTCATGGAGGGAACTCAGGAAATCGGGGTAGGTGTAGTCAACCATGTCGAGATCGGTATGTAACTACTTCTGAAGGGAAAGATTACCCCCTTAACCTGAAAGACAATTCAGCCTTTTTCGACCTCAAAGAATTGGCTGATGCCGGAGTTGCCTCGCTAAAGATCGAAGGGCGAATTAAAAAATTTGATTATGTATATACGGTGGTTAATGCCTGGAGAAAACAACTCCAGCGTTTTTATAATCAGAATAAACTAAGCGACGACAATAGTGGCCTGTATAAGGTGTTTAACCGGGACTTTTCAAACTCATTTTTAAAGGGGGATATTAATAAGGAGATGTTCATTGACAACCCCAGGGATCATTCTATCAAGCATCTTTCTGAGCTAAAAAACTATACTTCGAATGAAGTACAGGAGCAGGATGAACTTAAGCTTTATAAAGAAAAAGAGGCGATTAAGGCTAGGGTTGAAGATAAAATTAAAGCACTCAGTATTGCAAAAGCGCCATTGATAATCAATATCTCGGGGGAGAATGGAAAGCCGCTAAAAGTATCTGTCATCACTCCTGACGTATCATTTGCTGTACTTTCAGAAAGTATGCTTGTAAATGTTGGCACACAGCCTTTAGATCGCGAGATGGTAATGAAAAGGCTGAAGGCTTTAAATGATACGGAATATTATATAAAGCAACTGGAACTGAAAAATCTCCAGGGAGATCTTTATCTGCCATTTAAGGAACTTACTTCAATTAAAAAAAGAATATTATTTGTATTGAATGGTTCAAAGGAAGTGGTGACGCCTATTGAAATCCCTGTCCTAAAAAAACAAAACAGCGTAAAAATCAAGCCCACACTTTCAGTATTGATTTCCTCTGAAAAGGATATTGATCTTTGCAATGCGATCAGTGTGGATATCTATTTTCAGCTTCCCAATTCTTTTAGTAATAAGTGTACTGAGTTTATAGCGCTTTTTATAAAAAACAAAAAGTTAATTCCCTGGTTCCCCTCTGTTTTAATTGGTGCAGACTATACTGCTGCGGTAGAATTTCTTAAACAGGTGCAACCCAAACATATTGTCACCAATAATACCGGAATTGCTTTTGAAGCCTGTGAAAAAGGGATCCCATGGATGGCAGGTCCCTATCTGAATGTGGTGAATTCCTTTAGCCTGTTATGTTTGAAGGAGAAATTCAATTGCTCTGGGGCGTTTATTTCAAATGAAATTAACAAAGAGCAGATAAGAGCGATTAGTAAACCTGAAAATCTCAATCTTTACTACAGTATTTATCATCCTATTGTCCTGATGACCAGCAGGCAATGCCTGTTTCATCAGGTTACAGGATGTGAAAAATATAAAATTGATGATGCATGTATTTCGCAGTGTGAGAAATACGCTACCATTACAAATATGAAAAAGGCCTCTTTTGTTATAGAAAAATCAAAGGGGAACTATCATACGATTTATAATGAAACCAATTTCCTGAATGCCGATATTGTCACAGATCTTCCTGATGTCTTTTCCAGTTTTTTTATTGATTTAAGGGATATAAAAACCAAGACTAAAATCGATACAGATAAGGCAGGAATCATTAAGCACTTTAAAAATCTTTTGAACGGAGATTCAGGTGCTGTCACGAAAATCAAGCAGGTCATCCATCCTTCAACTAATGCTCAATATAAAAAAGGAATTTAAGCTAAAAAAATCAAGGATATGGTATAGATGCACTTAATGAAATAGATGTCCTTATCATTAGACTCGCACCATTATTACGAAGGATAACTTGATGACCATTTTTCATTCTGCCTTAAATGAATATGCTACTGAATGAAAGTTGCATTTTTTCTAAATCAGATTTATTCCAATTCAACCACTATATAAACCGAACTTAAATTTTATTATTCTAAATTTGCAACCAAAAAGACCGTGGTGCGTAACCTTTTCTGAACATATGCTCCGGGCATTAATTTTTAGTGAATGAAATCGAAAAACAATCCAATCGTTAACCTGCTGTTTAATATTGTAATACCCATTATTATTTTAACCCGGTTTAGTGAAGAGGTTTACCTGGGGCCTGTATTCGGCCTAGTCATTGCCCTTTCATTTCCTTTGGTCTACGGCTTATATGAGTTTATCATTCAAAAGCAAAAAAACTTCATTTCCATTTTGGGCTTTGTTGGGGTGTTGATTTCCGGTGTAATAGGAATATTGAAATTCCCGCCACATTGGATTGCGGTCAAGGAAGCAGCGATCCCCTTAATCATTGGTCTTGTGGTGCTATTTTCTACCAAT
>JAUUZS010000563.1 GCA_030589835.1 Cyclobacteriaceae bacterium | reverse complement strand
GAAGCAGATTCTTTGCACTACACCAAAGCCCTGGTCATGCTCAGCCTTGACAGATATGATGAAGCGGAAAATTGCATTGATCGGGCGATACAAATCAACCCACAGGAGGCGGATTATTATGCGGCATGGGCATCCGTGAAGCTGGAAAGGAAGCAATTTGAAAAGGCATTGCAGTTGGCGGATAAGGCCCTGGAGCTCAATCCTGAGAATATTCTTGGTTTAAATACCAGAAGTTCGGCACAGCTACGTCTAAATAAAAAAGAAGAATCACTCCACACCATTGAAGGGGCACTTAGGGAAGATCCAAATAATGCGTTCACTCATACCAATTATGGGTGGAATTTACTGGAAAAGGGAGAACATAAGCAGTCGCTTAAGCACTTCAGTGAAGCCTTAAAGATTGACCCCGGTTTTGATTTCGCCAAGTCAGGCATGATGCAGGCATTGAAAGCCAGATACATCCTTTACAAATGGTTTCTCAAATACGCCCTTTGGATGGGTAGTCTCACCGCTAAGTATCAATGGGCTGTAATTATCGGTTTTTATGTGCTCTTTAGGGTTTTAAATGGTATTGCCGAATCCTATCCATCACTTAAGCCATTTTTGATGCCAATACTTATATTAATGGGAGTCATGGCCCTATCGACATGGATCATCGGCCCCATCAGCAACTTATTCTTAAGGCTAAATGTGTATGGCAGGCATTTGCTAAAAAAACATGAGATCATGAGCTCTAATTTTGTCGGCATCAGTGCAATGATTTTTTTATTAGGAATCGTCGCATATATCATTACCGGGGATGTCAGATTGCTCCCTGTTGCTGTATTTGGCATGGCAATGATGATCCCACTTAGTCAGGTCTTTGATCCGTCAAAGTCAAAAACCACCTTATGGATTTACACGGCTCTTTTGATCATATTTGGCTTGATGGCAATATTAACCACTTTCAAATCAGGTAGAATGGATAATATTTTTGCCACAATTTTCCTGGTTGGATTTATCGGATTTCAGTGGATCGCCAATTATGTTTCTATTAAGGAAAGCAATAAGTAGAGTATGTTCATAATGTCCGATCTCTGCGTTACGCCTGCCTGACGGCAGACAGGCTTGTTTCTAAAAAACTCATTTACATACGTAAACTCCGTTTTTCAGAAACTGTGCAAGCCCTGCCTACCGGACAGGCAGGCTTGATCTCGAACATTATGAACAAACTCTGACTTTATGGAAAGCAATAAGTAGTGATTATTAAGCAGCTATGCTCTTATGAATTTAAATAGAGAACTTTCTTTTGTTTTTCACATTGATTTTTAAACTAAATTGCATTTGACAAAAAAAATAAACAGGATAATAAAAATTTGAAAAGAAGTAAAAAAACACGGCCTGAAGTAGAAATAGTGAGTTACGGGAAATATTCTACATGGGATAGAGAAAGTAAATACTTGCCGGAATTGATAGATTTGACCGGAGATGTCAAAGCTGAAATTGGGGTTGAGTTTGGGATGATCATAGAGATTTTCAAAGCCAAAGGAAGGTATCTTGACTTTGTGATCGATCATCCGCCTTTTAAGGATGAGCATGGAAATATAGCGCCTCCTTTCGAGGGAACTTACCAAATCAAGAGCAATCCGTTTTCTTTTTTTTTGGGTGATACCATCTGGGAACCAATTGAAGATAAGAAAGGTCCCTGGACCATGACGGTATTTATGGATGAGGAGGAACTTGCCAGCAAAACAATTTTACTGACTTAAAACATTATACAAAATCCATGACGGACAGCTTAAGAAGACTTCGATTACGGCTTAGCGGAGACCTGTATTTTGATGATACCATGAAGCGTTTGTACGCTACAGATGCATCGGCATACAGGGAAATGCCTGTAGCCATCGCTATCCCAAAAACAGTTAGGGATATTAAAAAACTGATCGATTTTGCCAAACAAAACAAAACCTCTCTCATTCCGAGAACAGCGGGTACTTCACTCGCAGGACAGGTGGTGGGTGGAGGAATAGTAGTTGATGTCTCAAAACATTTGAATAAAATACTGGAAGTCAACAAGCAGGAAAGCTGGGTGCGCGTGCAGCCAGGAGTTGTTCGTGACGACTTAAATCTATATTTAAAACAATTCGGCCTCTATTTTGGCCCGGAAACCTCGACCGCCAACCGGGCGATGATCGGTGGCATGGTAGGCAACAATTCCTGCGGTGCCAATTCCATTGTTTATGGTTCTACACGAGAACATCTGCTCAGTACTAAGGTGATCTTAAGTGATGGCTCAGAAACAGAATTCAAGGCCTTATCTTATGAGGAATTCGAAGAAAAATGTTACAGCGGGAATCCCCTGGAGCAGGAAATTTATCAGGAAATCCGCTACTTACTTTGCGAAAAAAAAAATCAGGATTCCATTACCGATTGCTTTCCGAAAAAAGAAATTCCCAGGCGCAATACCGGCTATGCCCTTGATTTATTGATGAATTCGGTACCCATAAACGGTACTTATCTCCCATTTAACTTTTGTAAGCTACTAGCAGGATCAGAAGGTACCCTGGCTATGATGACAGAGATCAAACTTAACCTGGT
>JAUUZS010000095.1 GCA_030589835.1 Cyclobacteriaceae bacterium | reverse complement strand
GACAATATCGACAAGTGGTATGACATGGGCTCTTCTTGTGTTGGCGTAGGAGGTAGCTTTACCAATGCAGAAATTATTAGCAATGAAGAATGGGGAAGGCTTACCAAGATCGCCAGGGAGTTCACATCAAACATTGTGCATTATAAGGCAAACCGTAAAAAATAATATCATTCATAAAAAAAGGCCATAAGAATATGGCCTTTTTTTATGAATGATATTTGACTTATTACTCTACTGAGACCTTTAGCAGGCTGTTATATTTTTCAGAATCCTGAAGTAACTTAATGGCAGCCTGAACTTGATCATCATTATCAAAAGAGGCTTCAAAATTGCCTTTCATTAGATAATATTGATCCACAATCCTTTCTTCCAGAATACTTTTTATTTCTGAAGAAAATTCTTTCAGATCCTGCTCTTTGTTATGCATCACCTTTGATTCCAGGTCTTCTATTTCCGCTTTTATATTATCATAATATTTTTCGGTTTTCGCATATTTTGTAAGCGTTTCAATCGTTTTTTCGACCTTGGTGATGTAATCATAATCTTTGTCCGCTAGCCACGCAATGAATGCTTCATACTCCTGAACTGATAATTTGAAATCCTTGGCAGGTAGTATTTTTTCATGGCTATAATGATATTGCAGGGCATACT
The DNA here is from genome assembly GCA_030589835.1 of Cyclobacteriaceae bacterium. Next base: position 9,659 of record JAUUZS010000095.1, on the reverse strand, counting down.
CAAAAATTAATCCTTTAGTTATTAAGCTGATAGTAATCGCAGAAGGAATTTTATTTGCAATTTCAAGATCCGGGTCAACACCACCTCCATCAAAAACTTTTCTTCCACTTTGAGTGGTAAATTCAGATTTAAGGGAATCAGGAATAATCCCTACGCTACCATCGTCATTTCGTTGGCTATAGTTTATCGCCTGAATACACCTGCCACTAGGAATATAATATTTGGCCGTTGTAATTTTTAATTGAGAATTATAGGTCAGTGGCCGGGTCGCTTGAACCAGGCCTTTGCCAAATGTTTTTTCTCCCACCAACACACCTCGATCGTAGTCCTGGATAACACCACTTACAATCTCTGCTGCCGAAGCGCTTCTTCTGTTCGTTAACACGGCAATAGGAATTTCAATGTCAGAGGGCTGATTTAGTGCTTTATAGGTTTTGTTCCAATCCGTAACTTTTCCTTTGGTACTCACAACCTCCGATCCCTGGTTTATAAAAATATTAGAAACATTTACAGCTTCGTTTAGTAACCCGCCCGGATTACCTCTTAGATCAAGGATGATTTTATTGGCCCCATCTTTTTTGAGCTTTTCCAAAGATTTTTTTACTTCTTTCCCGGCACCGGTAGTGAAATCAGAAAGCTTGATATATCCTATGCTATCTGAAACCATTCCGGCATATGGCACATTATCGATGGTTATTTTTTCTCTGGTGAGGCTCATTTCCATAGGCTTTTCTTCGCCATATCGCTTAATGGTGATCATGAGCTTGGTGTTGGCCTGGCCTTTCAGCAGCTGGCTGATTTCAGATGTATTTTTTTCCCTGACATCGACGTCGTCAACTTTTAGGATTTCATCGCCAATTTTAAGTCCGGATTTATGTGCAGGAAATCCATCATACGGCATCATTATGACACTCCGCCCATTTCGACGACCTATTACAGCTCCTATTCCTCCGTATTGGCCGGTGGTCATGGTGCGGTAATCTTCGATGTCATCTTCAGGAATATAATTGGTATACGGATCCAGTGAAGCCAACATGGCATTAATGCCTGTTTTTATAAGTTTGTTAGGATTTATTTCGTCAACATAGTAGGTATTGACCTCCTTAAAAAGGGTTGCGAAAATGTCAAGATTCCTGGTAATTTCAAAATATCTTTCACTGGGGTTATTAAAAGAGAAAAAGCCAATGATTGCGATCAGGATCAGTATTGAAGAGGGAATTCTATATTTCTTCATTTTTATAATTTTGTTTATCAGTCTTATTCAAACGAACAAAGACCAGTTTTAGTTTTTTTTCGATGTCGTTATATGGCAATTTGAATTTGCTAATGTAAATAAGCGCAACGGATAACGAAAGTGAATCTTTTTGATTTACTTCCAAAATGCTTTTATTTAAGCGGTACGCTTCGCGCATTCTTCGACGTATCAGATTACGGTCAACGGCTTTTCTAAAATATTTTTTTGAAACAGAAAATAATGCCTGATTGGTGCTTAGGGAAGAATTTGGAAGAAAAAAAACTTTGAAGGGATACAGAAAAAAAGAGGAACCGTTTTCAAACAGTTCCTTAATATTATTTTTGCTTCTGAGTATTTCGTGCTTTTTTAAATAAAAGCTCACTTATTGGTATATTATATTACCTCAGTTATCACTAAAAGATATTAAATCTATCTTTTATGCTTGCTTTCGTCTGCTACAGTCAGCTTCTTCCTTCCTTTGGCTCTTCTATTTGCAAGAACAGCTCTGCCGCCCGGAGTAGCCATTCTGGCTTTAAAGCCATGCTTATTGCTTCTTTTTCTTCTCGAAGGCTGAAATGTACGTTTCATTATCTTACTATATTAGTGAATTGTAAATGGCCTGCAAAGGTATGAAACATTTTTATAAATAAAAATAATTGCTCCAGAGTTAAAATATTTTCAATAAGAATAATACCTATTCATGTGAATATAATATCTGAATGCACATTCATGGCATGGCAAACCCGGGATTTTGCGAAGTCAAAAATCAATCATGGCTTTCATTACTCCATCATCATACTTGTCAACCAGATCAAAAGCTTCTTTGGTTTGGTCAAATGGGAATCTGTGGGTTATCATCTGGCTGGCATCAAACACCTTATCTTTCATCATCTCCAATGTAGGTTCCAGAGCATTGTTTTGTCTTCTTATATTTGCGAAGGTTATTTCCTTTCGCCTGCCTTTGTCAGCAGAAATTTGCCAATGGTCAAATTCAGGAATGCCAATCATCATCAATTTACCTCCTGGCTTGAGCAAGTCAATGGCATTGTCCAGCGCTTCTTGTTTTCCGCAACACTCAAAAACCACATCCAGCATATTTGGCTCCAACTCCGTGATTTTTGAAACCACATCTTCCTCGTCGGGATTGCCGCCATAATTAATGCCTATGGATTTGGCTAATTCAAGTCTGCCTTCAATTTTGTCGGTCACAAATATAGATTTTGCACCTTGGGCTTTCGCAGGAAGCAATACGCTCATTCCGATAGGGCCAAATCCTAATATACCAATTGCAGCCCCTTCCATCGCAATGGATTGCTGAACAGCATACACACCTATGGCCAATGGTTCGGAAAGTGCTCCATCATCCAGGGTCAAGCCATTTTCTAGCGGCGGACAACTTGTTTCCGGCATTACAATATATTCCGACAGACACCCCTCTGCCTGGCCCGGACATCCTAAAAATTTCAAATTCCTGCATGTATGGGGCCTACCCACCTTACATTGGTCACATTTCCAGCAAGGCATGGCAGGTTCTACGGCGATCTCATCTCCAACTTTTACACTTGTCACGCCACTTCCAATTTCAACGACGATTCCCGCACCTTCATGCCCCACGGCAAACGGATATTCCACCACCTGACTACCTATTTTTCCTGTAGCATAATAATGAATGTCAGAACCGCAAACGCCTACCCGTAGCATTTTTATCAATACATCAGTATCATGAACAATTTTTGGATCGGGAACTACGATCATTTCCATTTGCCTGATGCCTGTTAAAACCATTGATTTCATATTGGAAAAATTAAGTGTGATTATTGCTGCAAATGTAGAATAAGAAAAGCTATTATCTGAACAGCGGTAACCCGAATTGAATTTACCTTCTATTTATTATGAATTGCTTCCTATAAAAATGGATTGCGAATTAGTTGTTTTTGATCATTGAATTATCCTAAATTCAGATTTCGAAGTTAAAATTATACACGAATTAAATACTTCCCAAATTGAAATATTTTGATCAAAAAGAAATTGAGGAGGCACTTCCCTATGAGGAATTAATCCCCAAGTTGAAAGATTCGTTCCAAAAGGAATACCAAGTGCCTCCTCGATTACATTACAGCTATAATTCCGGCGAAGGAGCGCTTGATTCCACCTTGTTATTGATGCCGGCTTGGAAAAATAATAGGTATGTAGGGTTGAAACTCCTTACAGTTTCCCCATATAATTCCTCAAAAGATATGGCCACCATCCAGGGTATGTATATGTTGATGGATGCAAAAGATGGAAAAATGATCGCACAATTTGATGCCAAATCACTTACAAACCTGCGCACCGCAGCGGCTTCGGCTTTGGCTTCGACATATCTTTCCAGAAAAGATGCTTCAACAATGCTTATGATTGGCACAGGATCCCTTGCCCCGGAATTGATCAAAGCGCATTGTACTGTTCGGCCAATAGAAACGGTATTCATTTGGGGCAGGAATTTTGAAAAGGCACGTAAATTGGCGCAGGGCTTAGCTATTGCAAAAATAAAAATAATACCGAAAAGCAATCTGGAGCAATATATATCCAAAGTTGATATTATCTCCACCGCTACAAGTAGTCCGGTGCCTTTAGTATTTGGCCATAGCCTGATTCCCGGTCAGCATATCGATTTGGTTGGGGCCTTCAAACCTACCTGTCGGGAAGCGGATGAAACAGCAATTCTAAATTCATCGGTGTTTGTCGATACGCGACAAGGAACCCTGGAAGAATCCGGGGAGCTTTTGATCCCTATGGGGAAAGGGATGTTTAAGCAAGAAGATATTCGTGCTGATCTTTTTGAGTTATGCAAAAATAACAAGCAAGGGAGAAGTTCGGATCAGGAAATCACCTGCTTTATTTCCGTCGGATATGCTCTGGAGGATTTAGCTGCTGCTGAATTGGTGTGGGAAAAACAGGTGAAGTGAAATTTTTTCACGGCTAATCCCTATCCTCAAAAAAGTATGAATTTTATCATGGCAAAATGAACAATTGTTATCAAAAGATCAGCCAACAAACAAAGCTTGGGGTTCCTTCATCCGCAACAAAAATACAATGTATTGATATGCATACAGGAGGGGAACCATTGCGCGTGATCGTAGATGGATTTCCAGAATTAGGTGGTCAGAGTATTTTGGAAAAGAGGAATTATGCAAAGGAACATCTGGATCATTTGCGCAAAGCGTTGATGTGGGAGCCAAGGGGCCATGCCGATATGTATGGGTGCCTGCTCACTGAGCCAGACGATGACAACGCTCATTTTGGGATTATTTTTATGCACAATGAAGGGTATAGCACCATGTGTGGTCACGCGGTTATTGCAATTAGCAAATTGGCGGTCGAGATGAAATGGATTGTGGCCTGTGAACCTGAAACAGAGGTGATCATCGATGCACCCTGCGGAAGGATATTTGCCTGGGTGAAGGTGAAAAATAAACTGGTGATGAGTAGCCGATTTCATTGTGTGCCCTCTTTTGTTGTAGGGCTGGATAAACGCGTATATGTAAAAGCTTTAGGAAAAATCAACTATGACCTGGCCTTTGGCGGAGCTTTTTATGCCTATGTGGATGCCGATGTAATTGGACTGGAATTAAATAAAGAGAATTATAGTCAGATCATTAAAACAGGAATGGACATTAAGCAGGCGGTGATGGAAAACTCTGATCAAGTCAAACATCCCTTGGAGCCTGATCTTTCGTTTTTATACGGCACTATATTCATAAGTCAAAAATCCTCCGCCAATGCCGACAACAGAAATGTATGTGTTTTTGCCAATGGCGAAGTTGACCGAAGTCCTACAGGTTCCGGAGTTTCGGGAAGGATGGCCATTCATTATGCAAAAGGCGAATTGCAAATTGGCGAAAAGATGCGGATTGAAAGTATTGTCGGAAGTGTATTTACAGGCTCGGTCGTGAAAGAAGTTGATTTCGGGTCATTCAAGGCCGTAATTCCAGAGGTGGAGGGCAATGCATTTATCACCGGTCAACATACTTTTCTGATTGATCCTGATGATCCGTTTAAGGAGGGTTTTTTTTTGAGGTGAAGGGTAATTATAAATAATCCCACTTAATTATTTTTTAAATACGAACGTTCGTGCTATTTTTGCATTGTGAAAAAAGGGGATGATACCAAAAGCAACATTCTAGCCTCAGGATTGGAGGCTGCAAGTCGGTTTGGTTTGGAGAATGTAACCATTGGAAGTCTTGCTAAAACAATGAATATGTCCAAGAGTGGACTATTTGGGCATTTCCAATCCAAAGAAAACCTACAGGTTCAGATCATTAATTACGCCGTGGAGCATTTTACAGACAGTGTCGTTATACCAACACTTAAGGTCAAGCGAGGAATTGCCCGGATACGAACGATGGTAGAAAATTGGATTAGTTGGGGGAGCGGTGCAACCGGTGGATGCATTTTCGTTTTAGCAAGCAATGAATTCAGCAATCGTCCAGGGCCGGTTAGGGAAGTTTTGTTGGATCATCAAAAATTGTGGTTGGAAGGCCTGGAAAAACTTGCTACATCCGCCATAAAATGTGGGGATTTCAGACATGATATAGATGTAAATCAATTTGCCTTCGAATTGTACTCTCTCCTGCTTGGATTTCACTATTACCATCGCACGATGAAGGACAAAAATACTGCAGAAAAGCAGGAGCGGGCCCTGTCACAGCTTATCAACAATTATAGGTAAACAATCAATAAAAAAAATTACATGGAGCACTCCAATTTTGAGGCTTATATCAAAAGCACGAACGTTCGTATTGTCAATTCAAAGGTCAAAATCGTCAAACATGGATTGAAATTAGGTCAGTGGATTTATCCTAAAGGTGTAGCTGATTTTGTGAGAAGGAAATTTTTTACACCTAGCACAAAATCGTTGACCAAAGTTCAAAAAGGTTGGATAAAAAAGGCAACAGCTATTCAGGTGGAAAGTCGGGGAAGAAAAATACAGCTTTGGAAAATAGGGACAGGACCAGCTTTATTATTTATCCACGGTTGGAATGGGAGAGGCGTTCAGTTCCAACGGTTTTTTCAACCGGCGCTGGATGCAGGATTTTCCGTTTTGTTCTTTGATGCCCCCGCCCATGGTTATTCGGAAGGAGAAACTACCAATTACCTGGAGGTTACGGAATCCATTAATGCTATTTTTAAGCATGAATCAGGTAATGATATCGTAGGTGTCGTGGCTCATTCGCTGGGAGGGGCGGCCATAATCAATCATTTGACAAGGCAAGCAAATCCAATTCACCTTGTCCTAATTGCCCCGGCACTCAGGCTGCTGGAGCTGCTATTTACTTCTTTTCAGATACATGGTGTTCCGGATCGGACATCTATAAAACTAATCAAGGAAGTAGAAGAAGAATTTCAGATTCCATTGGAAACACAAAATCCTATTGAACTGATTTACAAATTGAGTAATAGCATTCTGATCATCCACGACAAAAAAGATAAAACCACTCCTATTGGGCCATCAATTCACGTGGCACAGCAGCTGGAGAATATAGCATTAATGAAAACGGAAGGCTATGGCCACAATGGACTATTAAAGCAAAAACAAGTGATTGATAAGGCCATTGATTTTATAAAAAGCAGTAATGCGAGGTCTCAAAATGCAATTGAAACCGCCGCAGCAGTGGTTTGAAACTACTATCTGAATTATTTGACACGAGTGCTGTCGGATATTCCTATCCGACATATAATCGGAGGCTGGAGGGAATGGGGCAGAGATAGAAATTGTCAGGGGGAAACACCTGACAGCGCGAAAGACTCCTTCCAGATGGTGTGCCACTACGCATCACAGATACTAACAGAAGGTGCGACGACATTACAAATGTCGCCGAGCAAATAATTATTGGGTGTCGCCAGGCAAATAATGTTGAGCAAAAAAAAGCCTTGGCCTCTGTAAAGAAACCAAGGTTTTATCACCCTATGTAAATAAATATTATTCTGATCTCAATGAATCTACTGGATTGGCAAGTGCTGCTTTAAATGATTGAAAACCTACCGTCACTAAAGCGATGGAAGCAGTTAAAAAAGCAGCCAATACAAACGGCCAAATTCCAATCTCTGTTTTATAAACGAAGTCTCCCAGCCAGCTTTTCATTAAGTACCAGGCAATTGGTGAAGCAATTATCACTGCAATAAACACGAGTTTGATAAACTCCAGATTAAGCATGGCGACAACATTCGGTACACTTGCTCCCATTGCCTTTCTTATCCCAATTTCCTTGGTTCTTTGTTCAGCAGTAAATGCGGCTAATCCCAGCAATCCGAGGCAGGCAATAAATATGGCTATGGAAGTGAACACGGTAAAAATCTGACTCATTTTTTGCTCCGATTGATAAAGATTTTCGAAATTTTGCTGTAAAAAAGAATATTGAAATGGAACATCAGGAGCTATGCTTTTCCATTTAGATTCAAAATCTGCTAGTGATCCATCAATATTTCCAGGTTGTACACGAACAGAAATGTAGTTTTCTAATGGGCTCAAAAACATCACGTTTGCAGCGATAGGACTTTTGCACGATTCAAAATTAAAGTCTTTAACCACACCAACAATATAGTAATTTGAGCGAGTACCCATATCCGTGTTGATCATCTGTATATATTTCCCTATGGGATTATCATCCTCATTTTCATCAATCCAACCAAACTTATTAGCAGCGCTCTCATTGATGATGACGGCAGAAGAATCAGATGGAAAATCTTGCGAAAAATTTCTCCCTTTTAGCATTTCCATCTTGAAGGTAGTGATAAAGTCGTAGTCAATGGAATTTATAAATATCTGCATATCTATTCCATCCTCACCCTCAGGTGTACAAATCGTAGAATAAAACAATTCTGATGGTATTGTCTGCGAATATGTGACACTGACAACCTCGGAATTACTCATCAATTCGTTTTTGAAGGCCTGCGCTTTTTGTCCCAATTGATTGCCGTTTTCAATAACAATTACATTTTCTTTATCAAAACCCAGGTTTTTGTCACTTATGAAATTCATTTGTTTAAGCACCAGGGTGGTACTAATGATCAGGGCTATTGAGATCGAGAATTGCAGTACAACCAGGGAACTTCTGAATATAGAGTTTTTTTTGCCTGTTTTACTGGAGCCTTTGAGCACCTCAACCGGTTTGAACCTGGTAAGATAAAAGGCGGGATAACTACCTGCTAGTATTCCAACAATCAAGGTCAATCCAATAATTACTCCCAGAATCCAGGGTTGTTCGAAGATATTTAAAGTCAAGACTACGCCAGTAATGGTACTGAAAGGATATTTCAGGGTCTCGGTAAGCCCTAAGGCAATGATCATAGCAATGACACTAAACAAAAAAGACTCAATAATAAACTGCCTGACCAACTGGTATTTTAATGACCCTAAAGTTTTCCGTATCCCAACTTCGGTAGCCCTTTTTGAACCTCGGGCTGTAGCCAGATTCATAAAGTTGATACAGGCGATAATGATAATAAATAGTGCTATGGAAGAGAATATGTATATGTATGATATATCTGAATTGGCGCCTAATTCTCCTCTCAAATCAGAATGAAGATGAATGGATGTAATTGGCTGTAAGCTAAATGCAAAAAACTCACTCACATTGGCCTTGTCATTCAATAGTTCTGCCGGCATATTCATATAGGCAATCACCTGAGGCACCACATTTGCCACAATTATGTCAATTAGTTTATCTTTTAAATCATTTGGATCTACTCCTTCACGTAATTTTAGATAGGTGAAATAATTCATGTTGAGCCAGATCGGATTAAATGCGTCAGCATTGGTGGACATGGAAATCAACATATCGAAAGTAAAGTGGGAATTTGAAGGGATATTTTTCAGAATTCCGGTAATCTGAAACAGGTCATCGCCAATTTGTATTTTTTCGTCAAAAGCAGAACCACTATTTACCTTCTGTTCTCCAAAATAGCGAATGGCAGTTTCTTCCGTCATCACAAGGGAATATGGATCACGAAGCATGGTGTTCGGATCTCCTTGCAGTACCTCAAAATCAAAAACATCGAAAAATGTGGAATCTGCATAAAGCATGCCTTCCTCACTAAATACATTTTCTTCATGTTTTATTGTCCGGCTTAAATTTAAAAGCCGTGTAATAGCTTCGATTTCTTCAATATCATTTCTAAAGCGATCTGCCAAGGGAGCTGAAGAGACCCCAGCATTCATTATTTCGGTTTCGCTCATTTTTGCCTTTGTGGTGACTCTATATATTCTATCGTGATCTTTATGAAATTTGTCATAGCTCAATTCATTGTTGACATAGAGCAGGATTAGGAGACAGGCTGTAATGCCGATGGACAATCCGAAAATATTGATGAATGAGTAAAAGCTATTCCTGGATAAATTTCTTATTGCTACTTTGATGTAATTCTTTATCATGATTTTAAATAT
>JAUUZS010000327.1 GCA_030589835.1 Cyclobacteriaceae bacterium | reverse complement strand
TATCATATACCCCACTAAAATAATACTTATAGCAGTATTCAATAAATATTATTTTGTAGAGAGTGCGTAGGGTAGGGCAAATATAAGGATAAAAAATACTGCGAAATCATGACATAAATCATGAAATACAATAATGAATCCTCTCAATTCCTGATATTATATGCCATTAAGGTGTCTCCATGTCGGATAAATAGCCGCCCTCTGTCTATAACGGGATGTGCCCAATGCTGTCCGCTGCCCATCGAAACTTTTGTCTCACTAATGATCTCAAAAGACGCTTTACCGGGTTTTACCAAAGCAAGTTCGCCTCGCTGACTATACAAATAGAGTAAGCCTTCTGCCGAAATCACCACGCCATTACCAATTTCCTTTGTCGAATAAAGCACTTCACCGGTATTCCAATCGATGCATTGCCACTCTCTTTTTTTATCACCGGAGCCATATATTTTTTCATCAATCATTACTGCACCTCCAGTTCGGCTGTCAATAGATTGAAGGAACCAGTTTTTAGTCACCTTGCTTCCATCTTCATTGAGCTGTAACATTACCCCTCCCTGTCCATAGCCGCTGAAACAGAATAATTGATTGTTATGGAAAAGTGGTGTATTGGGATGGATGGAATAGATATTGGTATGCCTGTGGTTCCACAGGAGTTTCCCGTCTTTAGCATCGATGCCTAAAATATTATTTTCGGTATGTGTGACGAGCAAATTTCTTGAACCTTTTTTTACTACTAAAGGTGTACAATAGGCTGACTTTTCACCTAACCCTTTGGTGGACCATAGCAATTGTCCATAGAAACGGTTTAGAGCTATAATGTTGTATTCGGAACCACCGGGAGTGCAAATCAGCATATCGCCCAGGATTGTGATCGTTTCATTAAAGCCCCATTCGATATTTCTGCCACCGTATTCATTGAGGATATTCTTTTCCCAATGTAGCTTTCCAGACGTCGCATTCAGACAGGTAAGATGCCCCATTCCGCTAAGCATGTACACATAATCACCGGCGATTACCGGAGTTGACCGGCTACCGGGATAGCTGGTCGAATATTCCTCCCCATAAGGTTCTTTCCAGATCAATTTCCCATCTTCGGTAAGCGCATAGATGTAACCCATAGTGCCCTCCATGCCAGTAACATAAATTCTGTTATTGGCAAATGCCGGGGAAGAATACCCTACCCCAAGGTCATCAAAACTCCATAGCACTTCCGGGCCATTCTCAGGCCAGCTTTTCAATAAATTGACATCAGCATAAATGCCATTTCGTTCCGGGCCACGCCATTTGGTGGGTTCCTGGCTAAAAACGGAAGTATGAATTGTAAAAAATATTATTACGACAAACAAAAACCTGGATTTCATATGTGTAAGGTTTTAATTAAAAATGGATGACTCAAAAATACTCATTCCTAGCAAAGGGTCAAAAAATGGGAAGCGGTATTAATGAACTGTTAGGGTAAGATAAAGTAAAGATTTCGTTGCGCATTTACTCTTCACAAGTAATAAACAGTGTGAGAGGTTATTGTAAGAGGTGATTCGGGGAGCGTACTATAAAAAATGAAAATAGCGGATCGATGAGTTAAATAGAATTGAAAATAAACTTATTACAGAATATATAACATTAAAATATCACTTTACTCGAATATAAAATATTGTAACATTTTTCATTTCGTAGGTTGAATTTTGCTTATTCCACCGAATTCTTTTCAAATCTTTGCGTTATTACCCTGCATGCTGTACAATTGGATATTGACTTGAGTATACCCATAGTAAACCTTAATCCCCACGAAGTTATTTTTCAAAAGAGTGTCAACTAATTTATAGCTTTAATGAAAAATGCCGATAATAGGAATGAAAATATTATCTTTACCTTACAGAAAGAACAAGTAAATGGACATACAATTAGCAAAAGCAGATATAATCAAGCGTTTTCAGCAGATCAATGACGAATCTTTAATTATAGCTATAAAAAGCCTTCTTGATTCTGTTCAGGGACAAAAGGAAAACCTAAAAAAAGATATTTTTAGCCGATATACTGATGCTGATATGGTCGCACGTGCTGAAGGATCAGAACAAGATATAGCAGAAGGAAAGACGATAGCAGCGGATCAGTTCAAAGAAAATGTTGAAAATTGGAAGAAAAAGAAACGATTGAATATAAAGTAGAGATTACCAAATCGGCCAACTGGTATTTTTTTGAGCTGGGCGATTATCTATATGAGAATCTGTCATTACCCAGAGCGGAAGAAGTTGTTGAATTAGTACTCGAAAAAGCGCTCAGTTTAAACACATTGTTCTTCCGTGGTTCAAATGAGCCTATATTGTCGGCTCGTACTCAAGGGTACAAGTACTTGCTTGTTGAACGGAGTAAACGTAAGTATGTGAAAATCATTTACTACGTAGATGAATTGTTAAAAAAAGTTTATGTCACCGATTTTTTCCCAACTGAAAAAGACAATAAACACTTGCTGAAACGAAATGAATAATGGAAGAATCAGAATAAAATGAATGGGCTCAGTCTGAAAAGTATTTTTCATGTAAACCTGCCTGGCGGTAGGCAGATCCTCACCAACCACAAATGGCAGTGGCACATTAGGGTACAAATTAAAGGATGATCTGTTAGCTGACTTTATGTAGTACCCTTTTACTTTTGATTTGTTATCGTTTGTCTGCATTTTTGAAGCGTCAAAAACAGATATTTAGTATTTACTATTAATAGAAACGTTCTCGTGGATAAAAATGTAGAAATTAAGCCGACCGTAGTTGTACTGGCAGCAGGAATGGGGTCAAGATATGGTGGGCTGAAACAGGTGGAACAGTTCGGCCCCTCAGGCGAGACCATCATTGAGTATTCAATTTATGATGCCATTCGGGCGGGATTTAAAAAGGTTGTTTTTATAATCCGCAAAAATATAGAAGCAGAATTTAAGGAAAATATAATCGGGAAATTCGAACATCTCATAGAGGTGGATTTTGCTTTTCAGGAGATTGATATCGTGCCGGAAGGGGTGAAGGTTCCTGAAGAACGCATGAAACCGTGGGGCACGGGCCATGCGGTATTGATGGCAATGGACAAAGTGAACGGCCCCTTTGCGGTAATAAACGGGGATGATTTTTATGGAGCGCAATCCTTCCAATTACTATTTGATCATCTGAATGGATTGGACATCAATGTATTGAATGCGTGCCTCATCGGCTACCAACTGCAAAATACGCTTTCAGATCATGGCTATGTCTCCCGTGGGGTTTGTAGCCTATCCGCAGAAAAGTATCTGGAGAACGTAACAGAACGAACGCAAATTATTAAAGGAGAGGAAGAGGAAGTATATTATGTGGAAAATGAAGTAAAAGTTTCCCTGACCGGCAAGGAATTGGTATCCATGAACCTTGCGGGATTTACTCCTCTGTTTTTTGATGTATTGAAAGTTGGGTTTGAAGATTTCGTACAAAAAAATATCGAGAACCTGAAAGCGGAATATTTCCTTCCCACTGCCATTACAGAAATCATTACGAATCATTCGGTCAAGGTGCCGGTCATTGAAACACCGGATCAGACGTATGGTGTAACCTACCAGGAAGACAAGGCAACGGTCAAAGAAGCGATCATGAAGATGATAGACCGGGGCATTTATCCTGAAAACCTTTGGGCATAAATCAAAATTATGAGTGTAGCAGAAATTATTGATCAGTTTCAGATCAAAGGGCCGGTATCTTCCATTGAGCCATTTGGAGGAGGACACATAAATGATACCTATTTTGTCAAATGTCAAAATTCCGGTGGGCCGGATTATTTGCTTCAAAAGGTAAATACTTATGTATTCAGGGACATAGTGGGTTTGATGAGTAATATTTCTATTGTGACCTCGCATTTAAGGCAAAAATTGCTGGATAGAAAAATACCGGATATAGCAAGTCGTTCTCTGCAGCTTTTTAAAGTAAAGGACGACAGCTTGTATTTCGAAGATGAGGATAACCAGTGCTGGAGAGTTTTCAATTTTGTCGAGGATCATAAAGTATATGATGGTGCGCCAAACACAGAAATCGCCTATGAAGGAGCCCGGATGTTTGGCCAATTCCTCAATGATCTTTCAGACCTCGATCCGAAAAGGGTAGTAGATACCATTCCCAATTTTCATAACATAAAGTTTCGATTGGATAATCTGGAGAAGGCCATAAGTGTTAATCCTAAAGGGAGAGTTGATCAGGTAAAGGAGCAGATAAAGTATGTACGGTCTAGCTATGAGATTATGAGTGTCATTCAGAATCTTGGGGAAAAGGGACTGATCCCTCCACGGATTGTCCACAACGATACTAAGATCAACAATGTATTGTTCGACAAGCATAATAAAGGATTGTGTGTCATTGACTTGGACACGATTATGCCTGGATATGTGCATTATGACATGGGGGATGGGGTCAGGACTTGTGCGAATACCGGGGCTGAAGACGATGCCGATTTGAGCAACATAAGCTATGATCTGGAGATGTTCAAAGCGTTTAGTTCAGGGTATATCCAATCTGTCAGCTCTATATTAAACGAGGTGGAGCGATCTACCCTGGCCAATGCGGCTTTACTGTTTCCTTTCATCATGGGCGTGCGGTTTTTGACAGATTATATTGCCGGTGATGTCTATTATAAAATCAATTATGAAGACCATAATTTGATCAGGGCAAAAGCACAATTGAAACTTGCTGCTGATGGGGAATCAAAAATGAGTGAGCTGGAAAGCATTGTGAAAATGGCCTAGTGGAAATCTTGGTATAAAAGAATGATCTAACAATTATAGGGTTGTTTTTAATCATCACGCTTAACTCGTCTTTCATTTAAAAATCATTACAGATGAGTAATTTAATTAAATTTTATGGCATGTGCTTGCTGGCCTTTTGTGTCAGCAACGCTAAGTCACAGCACATTGTCCCATTGCCTCAGGAACTCACAAAAAACGGAAGCCATTTTTCAATAAATAAGGATACAAAAATCCTATATGAAAAAGGGCTCGGTGATCAGGCTGATCTGCTGGCCGGTTTTCTATCCCCAGCTACGGGTTGGGATTTTGAACTTGTTGAATCGGACAGTAAAAACACCAATTGCATTTTATTGAACCTTGCCACTCATATCCCCAAAGAGGGGTATGAACTGAAGGTGAATAAGGATAATGTGACCATAACGGCAAATTCTGGAGCAGGAATATTCTATGGAATACAGACGCTTAGGCAGTTGCTGCCTGTGGAAATCCATAACAAGCAACGGAAAAAAAATATAGCCTGGACAATTGAAGGTGTTGACATAACAGATAAGCCGGATTATGTCTGGCGGGGCATGATGCTGGATGTTAGCCGGTATTTCTTTGATCCGGATTATGTAAAGAAGTACATCGATATGATGTCGATGTACAAAATGAACACCCTGCATTTACATTTGATTGACGATGCCGGATGGCGCCTGGAAATCAAGAAATATCCCCGATTGACTTCTGTTGGCGCATGGCGTGGAGAAGGATTGGAGCGGCATGGTGGATATTATACCCAAGAGGATATCAATGAGCTGGTCGCCT
>JAUUZS010000480.1 GCA_030589835.1 Cyclobacteriaceae bacterium | reverse complement strand
GCTTTTCGATGTCCTTCAAATGTCGCTGCTGCCCATGTGAATGATCATGAGTAGTTTTAGATTGGGTATGGCCGTGATCATGAGCATGATCGTGGTGGTGATGGTGGCTATGGGCAGAATCTTGATCATGACTATGGGCATGCGTTTGCTCCGTATAGGTATTATGATCCAGAATTTTAATGTGCCTGCAAGCAATGCCGGCTTTTTCAACTTCCGAAATTTTCACCTCTACCTTATCCAGGTTTAGTTTGGAAGGCAATAATGCCAACTCATCATATGCCCCTGTCAATTCTGCCAAAGCACCCAAAAACATGTCGCCACTAAGGCCGGAAAAGGCCTCAATTTTTAAAATACTCATTCGTTATTATGTATAAATTTCTTTTTGAACGCAAACCGGAAGTCAGTAGATTTTTTTCACTTCGGTCTTCAGTCTTCCCTACCTCGCCGACAGGCGGGCGACTTCGTCCTTTTACTTATTATTTATAATGCGGTAAGCCGCCATAGCCGCGCCATAGCCATTGTCAATGTTGACCACTGTGATCCCGTTTGCACAACTGGAAAGCATGGAATATAAAGCAACCTTGCCTCCCTCCGCAATTCCATATCCGACACTCGCAGGAACAGCAATGATGGGTTGTGGCAATAAACCGCCAACAACGGTAGGCAATGCCCCTTCAAATCCTGCAACCACAACCAAAACTTTGAATTTTCTTAATTCTTCAATATTGTCTAATAGCCGGTGTACGCCTGCGACACCCACATCATGATATCTACCTGCTTTTCTCCCAACAAATTTCAAGGTGTAGTAAATCTCATCGACTAAAAATTGATCCGATGTGCCACCGGAAAGTATGGCCACCTCATCCTCTGCAACCGCTTTTGGAAATTCCCCTACCAAGAGAATCTCCGATACGGGGTCGTAAAAATTTGGTTTGAACCTTTTGCAAAGCACATCGGCTTTCTCCTTTTGAACCCTGGTAACTAATGTGCTCTTTTTGTTTTTTTGATAATCCTCGATGATACCATTCAATTGATCAATCGTTTTGGAAGCGCCAAAAACCACTTCCTGAAATCCAATTCGCTCCTCTCGCTGGTAGTCAATTTTAAAATTTTTACTCACGCTATAGCTCTGTTTAATTTTCCTGAAACCAACCCTTCTTCATCAATCTCACAGTTTTCAAATCCTATTTCTTTCGTATATTCCATGATGTATTTTTCGTGCTTTTTCAGCTCTTCCAGTTGATCAGCAGGCACTTCGACTTTTACTTTATTTCCGAAGTGTCTTACCCTCACTTCCTTAAAACCCAAAGAATTTAACATATTTTCTGCATCCTCAATTTGTCGCAATTTTTCCACGGTGACTTCCTGACCGTAAGGAATCCTGCTGCTCAGGCACGGACTGGCGGGCTTATCCCATGTAGGAAGATCAAATGCTAAAGCCATGTCACGGATATCAGCTTTTGTAAAATTACAATCGGCAAGGGGCTTGAGTACCTTAAATTCTGTTGCTGCTTTGATCCCTGGCCTGTAATCCCCCAAATCATCAAAATTTTGCCCATTTAGTATGTCTGTTCCCGGAAATTTCTCTGCAATTGCTTTCAATTCATCATATAAAGTGAACTTGCAGAAATAGCACCGGTCGATCGGATTTGATGCATAATCAGGATTCTCAAGTTCTTTGGTATTGACTATCTCCAGCTCTATATCAAACTCCTGACAGAATGTTTTAGCGATTTCCAGATCCTTCCTTTTCAAACTTGGAGAATCAGAAATCACTGCAAGGGCATTTTCTTTCCCTAAAAATTTCCTTGCCAAATAAGCCACAAGGCAAGAATCTACACCGCCGGAAAAGGCAACGATTACCTTGGTGCAGTTTGACTCAAACCAACTTTCTATTTGACTTAACTTTTCACTATGTTGACTCATTTCATGCCTCTATTTGATGAAAACCTTAATGACAAAGGTGATTTATTAATCAATAATAATCAATAATTGTTTTATCAAGCGATAAATTTATCCTTACACCCTAACATTACAACAATAATCAAATGTGACACGCTATTTGAATGAATAGGTGAAATAATTTGCGAAGTAATCATTAATGTGCTTTTTTTGATACCTTCTCAACAGGATTACGCGATTTAGCAATTAACTATGGCAGCAAGTAGAAGTAAATTTTCAAGCAAATTCGGATTTATCGCTGCCGCTGCAGGTAGTGCTGTTGGGCTTGGCAACATTTGGAAATTTCCCTTTGAAGTAGCTGATGGAGGTGGTGCGGCATTTGTAATTATGTATCTGATTTTTTGCTTTGTGCTTTGCTTTCCCGTTATGGTAACCGAAATCGCCATAGGAAGGAAAACACAAAAAAATCCCGTTGGGGCATTCGTAGCTTTAGGATTTCCAAAATGGAGATTTCTGGGAAAACTAGGCATCGTGGCCGGAGTACTCATTCTCTCCTTTTATAATGTGGTAGCCGGTTGGGCTTTTGGTTATTTTATACAATTGTCATTTGGCAATTTTGAAATTGGAAACCAATTTGGTGAATATGTCAATGATATTGGTACAGTAGGTCTCTATGGGATAGTTTTTATGCTTTTTACTGCTTTTGTGGTAAGTAAGGGAATATCCGGAGGCATTGAAAAGGCTTCGAAATTACTTATGCCAACACTTGTTGTCATGATGTTGATGTTGGTCATATATTCGCTAACACTTCCCCATGCGATGGAAGGCATTGCGTATTATCTCATCCCACAATTTTCGGAAATAAATTTTAATGTTGTTTACAATGCCCTGGGACAAGCGTTTTTCTCCCTATCCCTGGGTATGGGTGCGCTAATTACCTATGGGAGCTACGTATCCAAAAAAGACAATATTGTTTCTTCGGCTGCGCTTATTACCATATCAGATGCCGGGATTGCTTTTTTAGCAGGTTTAATGATGTTTCCGTTTGTGGCCTATTTAAGCAATGGCGATGTTGCATCTATCGAGGGTGGCCCAGGCTTTATATTTGAGGTGCTTCCCGGTGCTTTTCAGAGCATTGGCCCCGTCATGGGACGCATTGTTGGCGCCACATTTTTCTTATTACTATCTTTTGCTGCCCTGACCTCCACCATTTCTTTGCTGGAAGTACCCGTCACGTATGCCGTTGATGAGCTGAAAGTAGAGCGAAAATATGCGGTTTGGATTATTGCATTATTTATATTTATGATGGGGGTTCCCTCTCTTTTATCCAATGGGGATTCGCATTTCTTCACCAATTTCATTACCTATATTGGCGCCGATAAAGCTACAAATTTCATGGATTTCATAGCCCATATTGGTAGCGATACCCTGCTTCCTTTAGGAGGCTTCCTGATTACTATTTTTACTGCATATGTCTGGAAAACGCAAAACCTGAACAAGGAAATAGAAATCGGTCATCCCGGATTTAAAGGTACATTTATTGAAAAATACATTGATTTCGCCATTAGCTACCTCAGTCCTGTAATACTGGGCGTAGTATTTATTCTTACCATTTTGAGTAGGTTTTTTGGTGTAGAACTGTTTTAATCTCCAATTATTAAGGGATTGATTTACCATCTTATATTCCATAAATCACATCGAGCATCCTTTGTGAAATAGGAGTAGATGCCCGGCGAAAACCAATATTTTTCCATTTCAAATCCAAAACCAAAAGCGCACGAAAAAAAAGTGTAATGGTTTATTTTGATGCTCCGATATTAAACACATTTTTGCTATATTTATATAGAGTCTGTCCATAATGTCCGATCTCTGCGTTACGCTTGTTTCTGAAAAACTCATTTACATCCGTAAACTCCGTTTCTCAGAAACTTCGCAAGCCTTGATCTCGAACATTATGAACAAACTCTGACTTTATAGACAGACACTAAATAGAGTCTGTCTATAAAGTGCTTGATTTTTGAAATGTTGAGATTTTTGATGAATTTTTGGCTTTCTCAATGCAGCAAATGCCTGGGTATTAGGCAAAT
>JAUUZS010000453.1 GCA_030589835.1 Cyclobacteriaceae bacterium | reverse complement strand
TGGTGATGTCTGGACTGTAACGCCACAGCCGATCAAAAGTCTGGACAGTTGCCGGGTGCGTCATGCCGCCGGATACAGTCTGTTTGAACGCCACAGCTTCGGTATCAGCCAACAATTGCGGCAATTTGTATAAGAAACATTAACATTTGCTGCTTTTGGAAGTCTTTTCTTCTGACTCCTGACTCCTGACTTCGGACCAAAGTTTCCATTAAAATAAAAGTAAAACCATTTATTTGAAATAGATTCACCATGCCAGATGCTGCATACCTGGAGATTTTGGTGACTGATTTTTGATGGACTGTACTAATTATTTCAAAAAAAGTTTTGGTAATGAGAATATTCTCATTACATTTGTTTCGAGAATATTCTCATATATAAAATCATCATATATGCCGAGGCGAATAAGATTGCGTAAAATAGTAGCGCCACCAGGCTTTAATGGGTATAAACCATATGGCAATTCCAGTGAATCAAGCGAATCAATCGAATTGCTTTATGAAGAATATGAAGCAATAAAACTTGCGGATTATGATTTTTTGAATCATAAAGAGGCATCGGAACTTATGGGAATATCGAGACCCACCTTTGCCCGGATTTATGAAAGTGCACGAAGGAAAATTGCCAAGGCACTAGTAGAAACGAAAGAAATCAAGTCCGTATTTGGGAATGCCTGGATGGATAAATCCTGGTTTGTGTGCAGACAATGTCAATCGAGGTTTACGATTCCCGCCAAGGCGCACAAACAATGCTGCCCCATGTGTAAATCAACTAATATTAAATCAATAATAAATACAAATGAGTAAAACAGTAATTACCTCATCAGGAAAAGATCAGCTGTCAATATTTGACAAGCGATTTGGCCGGGCTGCATGGTTTTGCCTTTATAACGAAGAGACTGGCACCACCGAATTTCATGAAAATGAGAATAAGGATGCCACCGGAGGAGCAGGAACGAAAACGGCAGAAAAAATGATAACACTTGGTGCAGAGAAAGTGATATCAGGAGATTTTGGCCCGAAGGCTAAGGATTTATTGGACAAATTCAATATTCAAATGGTCATCCTTCAAGACGGAAATAATACCATCAAGGACATTATTTCTAAAATAAAGTAAGTAATCACAGGATTTAATTAAGGTCAAGATGAAGAAGAAAATTGCCATACCGGTAAATGAAACAGGAATATTAGATGCACACTTTGGGCATTGTGCATTCTTTGCACTATTTGAAGTAGAAAATGATACCATTGTTTCGGAAGAAAAGGTTGTTCCCCCGCCACACGAACCCGGCGTGATTCCTCGATGGCTTGCCGAAATAGGCGCAACAGATATCATCGCCGGAGGCATGGGCCAAAAGGCCATACAAATATTTAACCGTCATAATGTAAATGTATTTGTTGGTGCTACACAGTCGCAAGCCAGAGAACTTGTTGCAGGCTTTGTGGATGAAAGTTTAAGCTTTTCATCTAATTATTGCGATCATTAAGCATGAGACACGAATGCTACTTTTGCGCTACAAAAACCGTCGAGGAATTGATCCGGAAATTCGAACCTGAACCGGATATCTCCGAAGATTTTATTTTTTCAATCCATCAATTGCTTTGTGATTATTGGGATGAGTCCAATCCTAATCTGGCCACAGCGATACACAGAACGGCCAAAAAAAAATTGAGCCAGACAGATTTGTTTGAGAAAGAAAAGCGTGAAGCCAATGAGTTGCTTCTTGGTTTATACCCCACGTGGAAGGAGCTCATCGAAAAAAGCACAACCCCTTTTTATACAGCAGCAAAATTAGCGGTAATTGGCAATATTATTGATTATGGCGCACGTTCAGTAGAGAGCGACATTGTCGCACAAATTCATGCCTTATCAGCAAAGGAGCTGGCCATTGATAAAACGGAGGAGCTTTTTAAGAAGATACAAGAGGCGAAATCAATATTATACCTTGGGGATAACAATGGCGAAATCGTATTTGACAAATTATTTCTGGAAACCATTGATCATCCCAATGTAACTTTTGCCGTCCGTGGGACACCGGTAATTAATGATGTTACCATGGAAGATGCAGTGCATGTAGGAATAGATCGTTTGTGCAGGGTTATTTCCAATGGTTATGATGCCCCTTCCACTATATTGGAGTACTGCTCAGAAGAATTTCTTGAGGAATATGCGCAAGCTGATTTAATTATTTCCAAAGGGCAGGGAAATTTTGAAGGCCTTATGGATGAGAAAAAAGAAAACCTGTTTTTTATGCTTATTGCAAAATGCAATCCTATGGCGGAATTATTAGGAGTTGAAAAGGGTGATCTGATTGTTCAAAGTTCGTTTGACCATAACCAGACAAGCTAAAAATGTGAAATGGAATCGGTAATAGGCAATCGGCAACTAGTGATCATAGTACGACAAATGCCGGTTGCTGAATACCGGTCACCATTCACAATATACTAAAATATGGCATTCAAAATAGCTATAGCGAGCGGAAAAGGAGGTACGGGCAAAACAACGGTATCGATTAATTTATATCATTTTATTCAACACCATGTATGTAAAAATGTGCAATTGGTGGATTGTGATGTAGAAGAACCAAACGATGCTATTTTTTTTCCGGATGCGGAGGTTTCCGGGGAGGAGGAAATTTTCCGTTTAGTCCCCAAAATCAATAATGAAAAGTGTAGCTACAGCAGAAAATGTGTAGAATACTGCGAATTTAATGCTATAGTAGTCATCCCTCCTATTCAGTTTGCTGAAGTCAACACAAGTCTTTGCCATTCATGCGGAGCATGCAGCATAGCCTGCCAATTCGATGCCATTACCGAAGTACCTGAAGCTATAGGGAAGGTTACCTCATTTAATACCGGAACAGGTTTAGGATTGAAAGAAGGGAAATTAAAAATTGGTTCGGCCATGCAAACCTCCATGATAAAGGAGCTAAAAAAACAGGTGTCAAAAGATGCGGAATTTGTCATATTTGACGCCCCTCCCGGAACCAGCTGTCCGGTAGTGGAAACGGTGGCCGATGTCGATTATGTGGTATTGGTGACAGAACCCACCCCGTTTGGCGTGCACGACCTGAAACTAATGGTTGAATTATTAAAGGATATAAAATTACCGTTTGGCGTGGTAATAAATAAAGCCGGCTTAGGGGATAACCAAGTGTATAAATTCCTTAATCAGGAAAACATTGAATTGCTGGCAGAAATTCCTTTCAGTAGCGAATATGCAGCGCATTATGCTCAGGGTGATTTGCTTAGCGAAGTTACCGACCAAATAAGGGAGCAATACGAACAAATTAGTCGAGTGTTGGAAATGAGGGCAGAAATATATGAAGGAAATCACTATTTTAAGTGGTAAAGGCGGAACCGGCAAAACGAGCATCACCGCCGCTATAGCGTCAGTAGCAGAAAATACGGTTTTTTGTGACAATGATGTCGATGCAGCCGACCTACATCTGATATTGCATCCTGATGTCAGAGAGGAACACATATTTTCTAGTGCATGGATTGTATCGATTGATGAAGATACCTGTGACAATTGTGGAATTTGTAAAGACAATTGCCGCTTTGACGCCATTCATTATAATGAAAATGGCACATTGGAAATTAATCCCTTTCAGTGCGAAGGTTGCCGCTTGTGTGAAAGGCTCTGCCCTGCCACGGCGATTTCATCAGCGCGAAGCAGAAATAATTATTGGTATGTATCCGATACGCGATTGGGAACCCTTGTACATGCAAAAATGGGGCCTGGGGAAGAAAATTCAGGGAAACTGGTGACGCTAGTGCGGCAGCGTGCCAAAGAAATTGCCCTAGACACAAAGGCTAAATATGTAATTAACGATGGCCCGCCAGGTATCGGATGTGCCGCGATTTCATCCATTACGGGGACAAGTGCTGTATTGCTGGTGATCGAACCATCAAAATCGGGATTACATGACATCGAAAGGCTTATTGAACTGATTGATTCATTTAAAATTCCGGCATATGCGCTCATTAATAAATACACGATCAATCATGATATTACCCAACAAATTGAGCATTATTTAAAAAATATGAAAATCCCCTTGCTGGCTAAAATACAATTCGACAAACAAATGGTTTAAGCCATGGTACAAGGAAAAACAATCGTTGAGAAACACCCCAAATCAGAGATTAGTGAGATAATAAGAAAGGATTGGCAAACAAT
>JAUUZS010000343.1 GCA_030589835.1 Cyclobacteriaceae bacterium | reverse complement strand
AGGTTTGGCATTTTCCTTTAGGGATAATTGATAGAGATATCTTTGTGTGGCATTATCTGGGGAAGCATTAAAATACAACTTCTTTTTCTTTTCATCGACATGATAGTATGTAGCTACATCATATTCTCCGGGTGTCAATAATTTTTCAGCACCATCCAATAAGCTGACCCGGTACAGATGTCTCCACCCATCTTTTTCGCTGAGTCGATAAAAGGCGTTGCCCTGCTTATTGATCAGCAAATCATTCATAGAGTGCCTCACCGTAAGGTCGGAAGAAAACAAGTCGATCCAGGTCTTCTCCTGCTCTTTATAAATCAAATCAACCTTTCCTGTGCCTGGGTCGCAGGTAAATATTTTCAGATGGTTTTGTTTTCGGTTCAATTGCTGTATGAGGAGCTGCCCGCTAGCAGAAACCCATTGCAAGCGTGGCAAGTAATGTTGCTTCGAATCTCCAGGAACCTTCATCCATGTGGTGTTTTTTGTAGCGAGATCTACCACACCAATCTTTGCAGATGATGGATCCTGGCCAACTTTTGGATATTGAACCGGAATGGTAAATGAATAAATAGAATCTGTATTGTTGATCATCAAAAAATCCCTGATATCAGTAGCGTCTATTTGCCAAAAAGCTATTTTATTGCCATCTGCAGACCACCGAAATCCATCTCTACAATAAAACTCCTCTTCATAGGCCCAATCAAATGTACCGTTAATGATATCAATTGTTCCGTCATGTGTAAGCCTGGTAATTTTGCCCGAGACAATATCTTCAACAAATAAATTACTCTGGCTCACATACGCTACCTTAGCATTATCAGGAGAAAATTTCGCAAACATCAGGCTCGATCCCGGTAACGATTTTCCCAGTTGCTTCAGCGTTCTGCTTTTCATATCAAATACCCAATAGTCTCCCCTGGTATTTTGCCTCCACACTCTTTTGGTATTGGTAAAAATCAAAAGCTTTGATTCATCAATTGACCATGAATACCCGGCAACCCCTAATGCTTTTTCTCTCCCTTTGGGAATAAGTTCATCGACATTTACCAGGGTAGTCCAGGAATTCGTCTTGATATCAAAAAGCTGAAGTTCTTGACCCTTTGAGGTCCTGGCTGTTTTGGTAAACCCATTAGTGTGATTCATCCACTTTACATTGTCGAAATATTCCTGTTGTAGTTTCCCCGAATAAATCAGGTCAATGGAAAGTTGTTCCCCCTGCTGACCAAATAGATTATAGCTATAAATAAATAAAAATAAAGCGATGCTGGATGTCCTGAGTGTTGTTTTCATAAAAAAGCCGATTTGATACAAGCAAACTTAATAATAATTCATAAACTTGTATACATATTTTTTGGGGTCGATTTTGAATGGACCAAACAGCTTAACTTTTTTATAAATGAAACTTATTGATATTTCAGGATTATTATGTGGTCGTAAAGGGTTGCTTTTTCTATTTTTTATCATTACCACAAAATCCTTTTCACAGGATGTAAATCAAATTCATATTTCAGAATTTATGGCATCAAACACCTCTACGATCGTGGATGAGGATGGCGACTACTCCGACTGGATAGAATTGTATAACCCCACTTCTTCGGCGATAAATCTGGGAGGATGGTACCTTTCTGATAACCCTGACGAATTAATAAAATGGATATTCCCACAAATCCAGATTGATGCGTATGGATACGTCTTGATTTTTTGCTCAGGAAAAGATCGACGGGGTGCAGAACTTCATTCAAATTTTAAACTTTCAGGTTCAGGAGAATGGATCATACTTACTAAACCTGATGGAAAAACGATAGGCTACACATTCGAAAATCAATATCCTGAGCAATATCCGAATATTTCATATGGCTTTGTTGATGGCCATCTTTGCTACCAGGATCAGCCCACTCCCGGGGCACCAAATGTGGCCGGTGATTTTTTAACTCCACCAACATTTTCCATGGACCGTGGGTTTTATTATGCACCATTTAACCTGGAAATTATTTCCTATGCAAAAGAAGGGGTAATAAAATATACTCTTGATGGCAGCGATCCTACTTTTGAAAACGGTATCGAGTATACCCAATCACTACTTATTGATTCTACGACCGTTATCAAGGCGGTAGTCACAAATGGAGCGAGCCTCAGCCGGGCTGCCACCTATAGTTTTATTTTTCCTGAGAAGGTAAAAGATCAGTCTACACTTCCGGAGGGATATCCTGCATATTGGGGTTCATTTTCTAAAATACCCGGAAACGCCCCTGCAGATTATGGAATGGATCCTGAAATTTGTGGCTCCCCGGACTACCGGGAACTTATTGCCCCTGCTCTTGTTGCCATTCCAACAATTTCGCTCGTCACGGATATAAATCATTTTTTCTCCTTATCTACCGATCCTCTCGCCGGAGGAATATATATCCATACTAATCCTCCTGACGATGAAGATTGGGAGCGGCCCGTCTCTATGGAATATTTATTGCCAGATACGGGGCAGGGCATTCAGGCCCATTGTGGTGTGCGCATTCATGGAGGGGCCAGCCGTGTTCCGGAAAAAAATCCCAAACATTCCTTCAGGGTGGTGTTCAGAGATGAATATGGGCCTGCAACCCTCAATCGTGATCTGCTGGGCGAAACCGCGACAAACTCCTTTAACTCGCTGATTTTACGGGCAGGATTTAACCAAACCTGGACCCATTGGGACGGAGCACAAAGGGTGAAATCACAACATATAAACGACTCATGGGCAAAGGATGTGTACAGTAATATGGGACACTTGGCTGCACACAATAAGTTTGTCCACCTGTATATAAACGGTCTCTATTGGGGGTTGTACAATCTTTCGGAGCGTATGGATGATGATTTTATGGCTTCCTATCTCAATGGTGAAAAAGAAGATTTTGATGTGATCAAGGACTACGCCGAAGTAGCTGAAGGCAACGCCGATGCCTGGACTGCGATGATGGACATGGCAAAGGAAGGACTTTCAGACGCCTATTCATATTATGCAATTCAGGGAAAAAATGAGTTTGGCGCAGATGATGATTTGATTGACGCCTATTTGGATGTTGAAAATCTGATCGACTTCATGATTTTGAATTTCTATGCAGGAAACCAAGATTGGGACCACCACAATTGGGTAGCCGTAAGAAACCGCATTGAGCCAGAAAAAGGTTTCCAATTTATTCCCTGGGATTCTGAACGGATATTCTATAGGTTGTCAGATAACATTGTAGAAGAAAATAACGAGGGGCGACCCAGCTTTCTTTATTCACAGCTCAGACACAATCCGATATTCAGGAGACAGTTTGCCAAACGGGCCAATGCCTTATTGAGCCCCGGCGGACTGCTAGGCCCGGAAAGCGTGATCGCTGGCTGGCAAAACAGATCGAATGAAATTGAACTTGCCATCATCACCGAATCGGCCCGCTGGGGAGATTACCGAAGAGATGTTCATCCATATAAAAAGGAACCTTATGAGCTATACACCAAGAACGATCATTGGCTGGTAGAACAAAAATGGCTTAACGAGGTATATTTTCCTGAGCGGTCCCAAATCGTGTTGGATCAATTAAAAGAAATTGGATTGGCAGGCGAAATCATTACCGCCTTAGAACCCATCGATCGCATGCCTGGACTAAGCCATAGCAGTTACCCAAATCCTTTCGATAAAAAAGTGATGATCAAATACTATCTAGACCAATCTTCAGCGGTACAGGTTGATGTGTTTACCAAAGAGGGGAAACTTGTTGAGCGGCTATTTTCCGGTCATCAAAAAAAAGGCACCCATAAAATCGAATGGAATCCGGGAAAGCTAAAAAGCGGCTTATATTTTTATCATATTCAAAAAGAGAACGAAGTATATAATGGTAAAATGATTTATGTAAAATGATGATACCGTTACCCCAAATCCGGTGAGCGACCAAGAAATCACGGCATCCTTGCCACTTCACCTCTTCTACATATTCCATAAGGCGTGTCGAGGTCAACTAGAGCCTTTCCATAAAGTCATTGAATTGAAATATTCATCTTTTTGCGCCTTTTTGCCCTTCTCAACTTGCCTAATACCCAGGCATTTGCTGCATTGAGAAAGCCAAAAATTCATCAAAAATCTAAACATTTCAAAAATCAAGCACTTTATGGACAGACTCTAACTATAATCCGATGTAATGGAATTTATAGGCTTTTACTCAAAATTCACTTTATTCAGTATCAAGCCTGAGGGAGGAGCGATATAATCCAATGGAATGTCATTGGGACAGGTCAAGGAGTTCCGGATATCATCGATGGTAATTTCACCCCTGCCAAGTTTTAATAATTGTCCCATCATCAAACGGATCTGATTTCGCATAAATCCTTTGCCATGGATATGATATATATAGCTTTTTGCAGGAAAAAAATTTGCCTGATACAACTTATTTTCTTCAATTTTACTGACCAAGATTTCCCTTTCGAAGAGGGT
This sequence comes from Cyclobacteriaceae bacterium, assembly GCA_030589835.1. The sequence continues at coordinate 882 of JAUUZS010000343.1, read as the reverse complement.
CTTCTCCGAGGGTTTCGTGCAATATTTTTTGTAGTTGTGTTTGCCCTTAAATACATGTGCTCCTTGTTTCATAAGATCGATATTCAAATCTTCCATAAATGAAGAAAGCAATGCCGCACTAAAAGGATGACATTTCTCACCATAGGAAAAAAGATACACATATTCCTTGACTTTTGGCGATTGAATGATATTGAAATGCTTGTCCGTTTGCTCGATACGAGTGGCTTTGATATCGCTGGGTAAGTTGCTATTCAATTCATATATAAATTGATCGGTATCCAGGGGCTCTTGCACAAACAATTCAAACATGGAATGGTTGGCCGAAACCATGGCATCGGTGCGGCTCGATCCCAGAGTTTTGAAATTTTTATGACCAAGCACAAAAGGCAGCGTTTTATCAATAAACTGATGCACGGTCTTGACATTGGGCTGCTTGGCCCACCCATGAAAGCGAAAGCCAAGGTACTGAATGTGGATGAGGTAATAATACGTCATAATGAAAGGGATTTAACCATTCACCATCCGTCCAACCTCAGACTTTGACCTGCTCACACAATCTTCAATGGAGAGGCCGGCAAAATAATTTCCGCTTAAAAACAAATTTTGCCCTTTCAATAATTGATCAAGCTCATCGATAAGCTCATAGTGCCCCAGCCTGAGCGAAGGAACAATGTTGAGCTTTTCATAACTCGCAATTATTTTATCTTTTGAAATCCCCAAAACCCCACAGATCTTTTCAATTTTTTGGTCTCCGCTCAATAATCCCGGTTTAAAATGGAAGGTAAATCCCCTGAACTTTTCGTCGGGAACCGTATCCCGCGAAACGGCAGAAAAGAAATCATCCTTTATCGGGACAAGGCCTGCAAAAGGTACTATTGTGGT
>JAUUZS010000077.1 GCA_030589835.1 Cyclobacteriaceae bacterium | reverse complement strand
TGGTATAAAAAGAAGTATGGGGGGATAAACGGAGTTGATATTGTAATTGGATTGGAAATCCCGTAAGGATTTTATAGAATTTTAGATAATCAAAAGGCTCCCCAATCAATTACTGATACTCAAATGAAAAAAATGTATCTTTGAAATATGAATTTAAAGGAAAAGCATGTGACGGATCTTATAAAGTCAAAAATTCATCAGAAAAATCCGAATGCTGAAGTTATATTATTTGGATCTCATGCGCGGGGAGACGCTCGTATTGGTTCAGATTGGGACATTTTGATCCTTATAAGTGAATTGGATGTGTCAAGAAATACGGAGATGGAATATCGGGAAGAAATATTTGAAATCGAATTGGAGATTGGTGAGCCTATTTCAACATTTGTATTTTCAAAAAAGGAATGGGAAACCAAGCACCATATTACTCCATTGTATCAGAATATAAAAAAAGAGGGTATCAATTTGATATGACAGGAACCAAAGAAGACTATATAAATTATAGAATCGGAAAATCAACTGAAATTTATGAAGATGCTATTCTTCTTGCACAAAATGAAAGATGGAATTCATGCGTGAATCGTTTGTATTATTCAAGCTACTATCTTGCCAGTGCTTTATTATATCAAAATGGAATTAAAGCAGAGACACATAATGGTGTGAAGACACAACTTTTCATGAAATTTGTAAAGACTGGTACCCTAAGTAAGGAATTAGGGAAACTATTCGGACATCTCTTTGATTGGAGACAGGAAACGGACTATACGGATTTTATTGAATTTGATGAAGCAACAGTAAAACCATTGTTATTATCTGTCCAAAAGCTGAATATAGAACTGAAAAAATTAATTTAAAGGTGGATGGCATAGTATCAGATTTGTTCTACAGCAATTCTGCCCTAATCCCTTTTAATGTTTGGAAATACGACGTTCATCTGCTAATATTGCAGTTCAAGTCAATTATAATGTAATTGATTTATACAGAAGGGTGGAGAGACAGGCTCTTTGAAACCCTAGCAACCTGGTGGCAATTGCCAAGGTGCTAATTCCTGATTCCGTACCGATGTTCGGTATTTTTCGGAAGAATATAAATTAAGTGAGCATGAAAAGAATTCAAAGTACCTTATTTTGCGAGCAATTATTCCATGTGAATAATGCCTTATTGCGTGTGCATTTCAGGCAATCTATTCTGATGGGTTTTAATTGTATGTGCTGCTGCTAAACAGTAAAGCATCTCACATGCTGTTTGGCAAGGAGTGGCCCTGCACTCATTCAGGAAAATTCAGAGAACCAATAACTATATTTTAACCCAATAACATTTTATTATGTCAGAATTAAAATTTGAAACCTTACAATTACATGCGGGCCAGGAACCAGATCCAACTACAGGATCAAGGGCTGTGCCAATTTATCAAACTTCTTCTTTTGTATTCAACGATTCAGAACACGGGGCAAATCTCTTTGCGCTGAAGGAATTTGGAAATATATATTCCAGGATTATGAATCCTACCAACGACGTGCTCGAAAAAAGAATCGCAGCCTTGGAAGGCGGAGTGGCAGCTCTTGCAGTATCTTCAGGGCAGGCAGCACAATTTATTGCCTTGTCGAATATTCTGGAGGCCGGAGACAATTTTGTTTCTACCTGTCACTTGTACGGAGGAACCTACAACCAGTTTAAAGTTCAGTTTAAGCGAATTGGTATCGATGCGCGATTTGCTGATGAAGACACGGTCGAAGCATTCGAAAAGCTAATTGATAATAAAACAAAAGCAATCTATTTGGAAACCATTGGAAATCCGGAATTTAATGTCCCTGATTTTGAGGCCTTCGCAGCATTGGCAAAAAAACATGATTTGCCACTGATTGTTGATAATACGTTCGGAGCAGGAGGATGTATCGCAAGACCAATTGCCCACGGTGCCAATATTGTCGTGTCATCCACCACCAAATGGATTGGTGGCCATGGCACAAGCATTGGAGGGATTATCGTTGACGGAGGAAATTTCAATTGGGGAAATGGCAAATTCCCTCAATTCACAGAGCCTTCAGAAGGATATCATGGATTGAAATTCTGGGAGACTTTTGGAGAAGGGAATGCGCTGGACATGCCAAATGTAGCATTTATTATCCGGGCCAGGGTAGAAGGTCTGAGGGATTACGGCCCATGCATGAGCCCATTTAATGCCTTCCTTTTCATACAGGGATTGGAAACGCTTTCGCTGAGAGTAGAACGAACGGTGTCCAATGCATTGGCTATGGCCGAATGGCTTGAAGCGCATGACCAGGTAGAGAGTGTGAATTATCCGGGATTGAAATCGAGCAAATACCATAAGCTGGCAAGCAAATACCTCGAAAGGGGATATGGTGGCGTCTTGAGTTTTGTCATCAAAGGAGGCAGGAAAAAGGCCGCTAAATTCGTCGATTCCTTAGAACTCGTAAGTCATCTTGCTAATGTGGGAGACGCCAAAACCTTGATTATTCATCCGGCCTCTACTACGCATCAGCAGTTGAATGATGCAGAGCAGATAGCTTCCGGTGTTCTGCCTTCGCAATTGCGCGTGTCTGTTGGGTTTGAACATATTGATGATATACAGCATGATTTCACACAGGCATTTGAAAAAATAGCATGACCTGATATTGTGAACGGTTTAATGTAAAATGTTGCTCTTTGTCGATTTCTTTTATTAGGAACCGACATTTTGCAACTAACAATAAGATAGATGGTAACGAATAAGATCTTAAACTATAAACAGAAATTTCAATTGGAGTCGGGGGAGTATTTCTCCGAGCTTCAGTTGTTATATACCACTTTCGGTAAAATAAATGCGGATAGAAGTAATGTGATTTGGATATGTCATGCCTTTTCCGGGAATTCAGATTTTACGGAATGGTGGAGCGGTTTGTTTGGAGGAGGCAAATTATTTGATCCAAAAAAACACTTTGTGATCTGTGTGAACATGTTGGGAGGTTGCTATGGTTCTACCGGGCCATTGTCAGAAAACCCGGAGACAGGCGAGCCCTATTTTCATGAATTTCCATTGGTCACCAATAAAGACATTGTACGAAGTTATGAACTGGTCAGGGAACATCTGGAAATAGATCATATCCATACCGTTATTGGTTGCTCGATGGGAGGGCAACAAGCCATAGAATGGGCGGTTAAGCAACCGGATTTGTTTGACCATTTGGTGGCTATTGGCGCCAACGCAAAGCATTCCCCATGGGCTATCGCATTTAATGAAAGCCAACGCATGGCTATTGCGGCAGACCAAACCTGGAAAGAAAGCCATGAAAAGGCAGGAATGGAAGGTATGAAAGCTGCAAGGGCTGTAGGTTTACTTTCCTATCGGAATTATGTGTGCTATGAAACCAAACAGCACGAACAATCTGATGATGTGTTTACGAATTTCAAAGCAGCTTCCTACCAAAACTATCAGGGCAAGAAAATGGCTGAGCGCTTCAACGCATTCTCGTATTGGATTATCTCGAAAGCGATGGATTCACAACATATAGGAAGAGACAGAGGCGGTTTGGAAAGCGCCTTGAAAAGGATAAAAGCTAAAAGTTTGTTTTTGGGTATCGATAACGACATCCTTTTTCCTACGGTAGAGCAAAAATTCTTGGCAGAACATGTTGAAGGAGCAGTGTACGATGAGATAGACTCGTATTATGGTCATGATGGTTTTTTGCTGGAATTTGAAAAGCTGACAATCGCTATCAATGGTTTTTATGCCAATGCTCTAAGGCAAAAAGAATCGGCTTAACTTAAGCTACTTGGAAAGCGGAAGCAATCTGGAAGATTAAATTCCTAATCTCCACGAAAATTTGATATAGCGATTTTAATGCTTCAATAATTTTTTAATAATTGTTATCTTCGCAGAATGTTGACATGTAATCGACATGTCGAATAAATTATTATAAAAACTACTATGGCTGCATTACACGATACCATTCAAAATCTATATGAGGAAAAGCAATTCCAAACGTATCGGCGCTTTCCATTAACACTTATCAAGGGAAAGGGGACAAAAGTGTATGATACGGAAGGAAAAGAATACCTCGATGCCTTGGCAGGTATTGCAGTAAATAATGTAGGGCATTGCCATCCAAAAGTAGTGAAAGCAATTCAGGATCAGGCGGAAAGCCTGATTCATATTTCAAACCTATACCATAATATTCCGCAGAGTACTCTTGCCAAACTGATAACTGAGGTTACAGGGTTTGATCGGGTATTTTTCTGCAATTCAGGATTGGAAGCCAACGAAGGCGCGATTAAGATGGCCAGAAAGCTGAGTGATCAAAAAGGGAAAACCGGATCAATCATTTATTTTTCGGGGTGTTTCCATGGCAGATCAATCACCTCCATTACCATGGGAAAAGAAGCCTTTCAAAAGGGATTTGGTCCCTTGCCGGAAGGATTCAAGGAATTGCCTTACAATGACATTAAAGCACTAGATCAAATTGATGAAAGCAGCAGGGCAATTTTTGTGGAGTGCATCCAGGGCGAAGGGGGTATAAATATTGGAAATAAAAATTTCCTTAAAAAAATTGGTACGATTTGTAAGAAAAAGGATATTATTCTTGTCGTGGATGAAATTCAAACCGGGATGGGCCGAACGGGAAAAATGTTTTCCTATGAACATTTCAATATCAGCCCGGACATCATCACGCTGGCAAAAGGCTTAGGATCTGGAGTGCCAATAGGTGCAATTTTGGCTAAGGGTGAAGCGGCATCCGTTCTTGTTCCGGGTGACCATGGGTCTACCTTTGGAGGCAATCCATTAGTCTGTGCGGCAGCATTGGCAAACCTTGAAGTGATCCTGGAAGAAAATCTATTGGAAAATACTAAAACTGTTGGAACCTATTTATTAAATCAAATCACCGAGCTGGCAAAAAATTATAAAGCAATCAAAGAAGTTCGAGGAGTTGGATTAATGATCGGAATTGATTTTGGATCGCCATGCCGATCGATAGCTTTAAACCTAATGGAAAAAGGTTTGCTCGTCAGCTGTACGGCAATGCATGTGATCCGTTTGGTGCCTCCTCTTATCCTTACACGCGATGAAGCAGATCAAATAATATCGATTTTGAAAGAGGTATTGGATGAAAAAGAGTGAAAAATAAATACAAACAAAAATGTGAATTGTAACAGTTTATATGGCAATTCAGGCTTTTTCGTCTAATATATTTTAGATTTTTTGTGAAATCAGTAAAATAGTTCGAGAATTTTGACTATTTTTACAGGCTCGTAATTTTTCTAAGTTGATCCTAATGGACCTTCTTAGCACTTCATCCAAATCGGATATTTTTTTATCAGCAATAAATTTTATTGCATACGAACTGGAATAAATAAGCTTCTCTCAAAAGGGGGTAAACTAAAAGATTCTATCAAATTGAGAATGAACACTAGAGAAAATAAAGGAATGTATGTTCCAAGCATGGAACATGATGCTTGTGGAATTGGTTTTGTCGCAAATTTAAAGGGTAAAAAATCACATGAAAATGTACAAGATGCATTGACCATGCTGATGAACATGGAGCATCGTGGTGGCTGTGGCTGTGAACCTGAAACGGGCGATGGAGCAGGGATATTAATTCAAAACCCCCATGATTTTCTGAAAGAAGAATGTGCCAAACTCGGCTTTGAATTGCCGGATTTTGGATCGTATGGTGTAGGGATGATTTTCTTTCCCGCTGATGAGGAAATAAGACAAGAGTGCAAATACATCCTAAACAAGCATATTGGAGAATTAGGATTTGAACTGATCGGGTATAGAGAAGTTCCTACTGACAATAGTAGCATTGGAGCCACCGCCAAATCATTAGAGCCTAAAATCGAGCAGGTTTTTGTAAAGCATAAAACGATTACCGATCCGTTGGAGTTTGAACGAAAAATCTTTGTGCTCAAAAAATATACAACACACTTTATTGGGCATAATGTAGAAGGAAATAACGGTGAATTTTATTTCGTTTCTTTCTCACATAAAACCATAGCATATAAAGGCCAGCTACGTACAGATCAATTGGCCGGGTATTATCCGGATCTTACAGATAAAAGACTAACAACTGCCCTGGCGCTGGTTCATTCAAGATTTTCTACCAATACATTTCCTAAGTGGAAGCTTGCGCAACCTTTCAAATTTATAGCACACAATGGTGAGATTAACACCATTCGCGGCAATGTAAACTGGATGAGTTCCAAGGAATCCCTTATGGAGTCCAGCAACTTTAGCAAAGAAGACATCGCCAGGTTGTTACCGATTTGTGATCCTGAGCATTCAGATTCTGCCAACCTGGACAGTATGATCGAAATCCTGGCATTGGGGGGAAGGCCCATAGCGCATGCCATTATGATGGCGATTCCTGAGGCCTGGCAAGAGAATAACCTGATGTCTGATGACAAGCGGGCATTTTATGAATATCATGCTTCCATTATGGAGCCATGGGATGGCCCTGCTTCGATTTGTTTTACAGATGGAAACTTGGTAGGCGCTACCCTGGATAGAAATGGATTGAGGCCATCGAGATTTTGCCTCACCTCAGATGACAAACTGGTCATGGCTTCTGAAGCGGGGGCACTTCCTGTTGATCAATCAAAAGTAATCCTGAAGGGCCGTCTTCAGCCCGGCAAAATGTTTGTCGCTGACCTCGCTCAAGGTAGGATTATCAGTGATGACGAGCTGAAAAAGGATATCTGTAATCGGCAGCCGTATAGAAAATGGTTGAATGAAAACCAGATTCCAATTCGTAATTTGCCTATTAAGGAAGATTATGAGTTTACTTTTGATCAGGAAAACCTCCTGAAGCGTCAAATAGCTCAGGGATTTACCAGTGAAGATATGAAGGTGATTTTCCAACCTATGGTTGAAAAGAAAATCGAACCCATCGGATCTATGGGAGCGGATACTCCTTTGGCAATTCTTTCAGATCAAAGTCAGCACCTTTCAAATTATTTCAAGCAATTATTTGCCCAGGTAAGTAATCCTCCGATTGATCCAATCCGGGAAAGATTGGTAATGTCATTGAAAACAAGTTTTGGAAGCACAAAAAATATCCTGGATGCCACACCGGAACATTGCAGGCATATTTATATTGATCAGCCAATCCTAAAAAACAGGCAGCTTGAAAAAATAAGAACTTTAGATAGTCCATTTTTTAAGTCAAAAGTTATTGATATCACGTTTGATGCCCATGGCAAGGAAGATACACTGGAAGATGCCATAGACCATATCTGTTATAACGCCGAAAATGCTGCCAGATATGGGATTAATGTGGTGATTCTTTCTGACCGGAAAATGAGCAATGAAAGGGCGTCAATTCCTTCTCTGCTAGCTACAGGAGCCGTTCATCATCATTTGATCAAAAAAGGATTAAGGGTAAATTGTGGTATTGTGGTAGAAGCCGGCGATGTGAGAGAGACCCATCACTATGCCGCTTTAATTGGCTATGGCGCTAGTGCGATAAATCCATACCTCACTTTCGAAACGCTTTATGACCTGAAGCTTAAAAATGTCTTTACCAAAGGCATGGATAAGATGGAGATTTTCGACAGTTACATTGAAGCGATAAATTATGGCTTGTTAAAGATTTTCTCAAAAATGGGAATTTCTACCATACAATCTTATCAGGGGGCTCAGATTTTTGAAGCGGTAGGTATCCATACTAAGGTCATCGATAAATGTTTTACCAGAACGGTATCAAGAATTGGGGGTTTGGGATTTGATGAAATTGCAAAAGAGGTTTTAGTTAGACATAAGCTGGCTTTCCCGGATAAGCTCCAAGTGAAGCAGCAGCTTGAAGTTGGAGGTGTGTATCAATGGAAAAGAAGAGGTGAGTATCATTTGTTCAATCCGGAAACCATCCAATTATTGCAGCAGGCAACCCGGCAGGGAAATTATCAGATTTATAAGCAGTATGCTGAAAAAGTCAATGATCAAACAAAAAAGGCAGCTACCTTAAGAGGGTTGTTAAAATTTAAAAAAAGGAATTCGATCTCTCTGGAAGAGGTAGAACCAAAAGAAAATATATTTAAAAGGTTTGCTACCGGTGCGATGTCATTCGGGTCTATTTCGCACGAAGCTCACTCTACACTTGCCATTGCCATGAACAGAATAGGAGGCAAAAGCAATAGTGGTGAAGGAGGAGAAGATGAGTTGAGATTTGAAAGAAAGGAGAATGGAGATTGGGAGCGATCGGCGATCAAGCAAATTGCATCGGGTCGTTTTGGAGTTACCAGCAATTACCTGACAAATGCGAGCGAACTGCAAATAAAAATGGCCCAGGGGGCAAAGCCGGGAGAAGGCGGTCAGTTGCCAGGGCACAAAGTAGACGACTGGATAGGAAGGGTAAGAAATTCAACTCCCGGAGTAGGATTAATTTCTCCGCCACCTCATCACGACATTTATTCTATTGAGGATCTTGCCCAGTTAATTCACGATTTAAAAAATGCCAACAGGGAAGCAAGGATAAATGTAAAGTTGGTTTCGGAAGCCGGAGTAGGTACGATTGCAGCAGGTGTTGCAAAAGCTAAAGCAGATGTAGTTTTAATCTCAGGTTATGATGGAGGAACGGGCGCTTCACCAATCAGCTCTATAAAGCATGCCGGTTTACCATGGGAACTTGGCCTTTCTGAAACACATCAGACACTGGTTAAGAATAAATTAAGAGACCGGATTGTTGTCCAAACAGACGGTCAGATAAAAACCGGAAGAGATATCGCAATTGCAGCGCTTTTGGGCGCTGAAGAATGGGGAGTAGCCACTGCAGCGCTTATCACGGAAGGGTGCATCATGATGCGTAAGTGTCATTTGAATACCTGCCCTGTAGGAATTGCCACCCAAAACAAAGAGCTCAGAAAACTGTTTTCTGGAAAGGCAGAGCATGTGGTGAATCTTTTCATGTTCCTCGCAGAGGATTTGAGAGAGATCATGGCAGAGCTTGGTTTCAGTACTGTTGATGAAATGATTGGACAGGCAGATGTGCTGAAAATGAGAAAAGACATTAGCCATTGGAAAGCAAAGACTTTAGATCTAAGTCCCGTTTGTTACAAAGAGCCGGCAGCTGAAACCACAGGGATTTATTGTAGTATTGATCAGGATCATGAATTGGATCTTGCCCTTGACTGGAAATTACTCGAAGCGGCCAAACCAGCCTTGGATGAAGGGGAAGCAATTAAGGCATCATATGATATTATCAATATAAACAGATCAGTTGGGGCCATTCTTTCAAATGAACTTTCGAAGGTTTATGGGAGCAAAGGATTGCCTGATGGCACCATAGATATTAAATTAAGGGGGTCGGCAGGCCAGAGCTTTGGCGCTTTTGGAGCGAAGGGAATTCGATTTGAATTGGAAGGTGAAGCCAACGATTATTTCGGAAAAGGATTGTCGGGCGCTCAGCTCATCGTGTATCCCGATCGGAAAGTAAGCTTTATTCCTGAAGAACATATTATTATTGGTAATGTGGCATTTTATGGCGCCACCACAGGCGAAGCTTATATCCGGGGTCAGGCAGGAGAACGGTTCTGTGTGAGAAACTCCGGTGCAAAAGCGGTTGTTGAAGGAGTTGGAGATCATGGTTGCGAATACATGACCGGAGGAATAGCCGTAATTCTCGGAGAGACAGGCCGAAACTTTGCTGCCGGTATGAGCGGAGGTATTGCTTATGTGTATGACAAATCGGGCAAGTTTGACGATTACTGCAACAAAGAGCTAGTTGATTTTGATGAGATGGAATATGAGGATATCACAACACTCAATGAGCTCATAGAAAATCATTATAATTACACAAAGAGTACTGTAGCAAAGGCAATTCTTGATGATTGGAAAAATTCGCTGTCAACTTTCGTTAAAGTAATGCCACGGGATTACAAGCGCGTGTTGTTAGAAAGAAAAGAAAAACTAGAAGAAGCTATTTAATTAGATCAATGGGAAAACCAACAGGATTTTTAGAATTTGACAGGGAGTTACCGGGCAAAAGGGATCCCAAAACAAGGATCAACGATTATCAGGAGTTGTTTCTTGACCTTGGTGATAAAAAGACCAATCAGCAGGCGGCAAGATGCATGGATTGTGGAGTTCCTTTTTGTCATACAGGTTGTCCGTTAGGAAATATCATTCCGGATTTCAATGATGCGGTGTACAATGAAGATTGGGAATTAGCTATAGAAATATTGCAGAGCACAAATAATTTCCCAGAATTTACCGGAAGAATTTGCCCTGCACCGTGTGAATCATCTTGTGTTTTAGGCATCAACAAACCGCCTGTGACCATTGAGCACATCGAGAAAATGATCATCGAAAAGGCGTACAGCCTTGGTTTGATGAAGCCAAATGTTCCAAAATATAGAAGTGGAAAGAAAGTTGCCATAGTGGGATCTGGCCCTGCCGGTCTTGCTGCTGCAGCGCAGCTCAATAAAGCAGGACATACAGTTATTGTATTTGAACGCTCAGATCGAATAGGAGGGTTGCTGCGTTATGGAATACCTGATTTCAAACTGGAAAAGAATATTATTGACCGAAGGCTGGAAATCATGAAAGCTGAAGGCATTACCTTCAAAACCAAAATAAATGTAGGAACCGATCTGGCATTTTACACGCTGATCCATGAGGTGGATGCAGTGGTACTTTGCGGTGGATCAACAAAACCAAGAAACCTGAAAATCAGGGGACGAAAATTAGACGGCGTTCATTATGCTATGGATTTCCTGACTCAGCAAAATAAGCGAGTCGCAGGCGATGAGATACCCGAAGACATTTCTATTTCTGCAAAAGGTAAGCATGTTTTGGTGATTGGTGGGGGAGATACCGGCTCTGACTGTGTAGGGACATCGAAAAGGCACAAGGCAAAGTCTGTAACGCAAATAGAATTGCTAGCCAAGCCGCCACTCGACAGATCTGATAAGGATCCATGGCCACAATATCCGATGATCCTTCGGACTTCTACATCTCATGAAGAGGGGGTTGACCGCCAATGGTCTATCCTGACCAAAGAATTTATTGGAGATGAAAACGGTAAGGTAAAATCCTTGCGCATAGTCGATATCAAATGGGAAATTGGTTATACCGGCAAACCGGAATTTATAGAGATAGCAGGTACAGAGAGGGATCTGCCATGTGATTTGGCGCTTCTAGCTATTGG
>JAUUZS010000448.1 GCA_030589835.1 Cyclobacteriaceae bacterium | reverse complement strand
GATAATAATCGGGCATGAATTCGCCGGTGAAATTATTGAGGTTGGTAAGAAGTGGCAACATAAATTTACGCCTGGGAAAAAGTTTAGTATCCAACCTGCCTTGAACTATAAAGGAAGCCTCGATGCACCCGGATACTCATTTCATTATATTGGAGGAGATGCTACTTATGTTATTATCCCCAATGAGGTAATGGAAATGAACTGTCTATTGGAATATAGCGGAGAAGGTTATTTTCCTGCTTCTTTGAGCGAGCCGTATTCATGCGTTGCCGGAACTTTCCATGCACATTATCATACAACATCTGGTTCTTATATTCACAATATGGGGATTGTAGAAGGTGGAAATATGGCGCTACTTGCCGGAGCCGGCCCGATGGGTCTGGCTGCCATAGATTATATTATTCATTGTGACCGTAAACCAAAATTTCTCGTAGTGACAGATATTAGTGATGATCGGCTGAAAAGGGCAGAGGCTCTATTGGGAAAGGAGAAAGTGGCTAAAAATGGTATTGAGATAAAATATGTGAATACGGCAAATATAAATGATCCTGTAGCGGATCTACGATCATACACAGATGGGAAAGGGTATGACGATGTATTGGTTTTTGCGCCTGTTAAGCCGGTTGTGGAACAAGCTGATGCAATATTGGGTTTTGATGGCTGTTTAAATTTCTTTGCCGGTCCTTCTGACCAAAATTTTTCTGCCGAGTTCAATTTTTACAATGCACATTACCAGTTTACGCACATCGTTGGCACGAGTGGGGGGAACACGGACGATATGGTCGAATCACTTGATATGATGTCAAAAGATTTGATTAATCCGGCTCTTTTGGTAACACACATTGGAGGATTGAACACAGTTCCGGAGGCAACCTTAAATTTGCCATCGATACCCGGAGGAAAGAAAATGATTTATACGCATCTCAAATTTGATCTGATCGCGATTGATGATTTTGAAGAAAAAGGGAAGACAGATCCATTGTTTGCGGAGCTGGATGAGATTTGCAAAAAGCATAATGGTTTGTGGTCAGTTGAAGCAGAAACTTGCTTACTGGAAAATGCAGAAAAGAATGGAATGTTATTGTAAATGAATTGTTATTAAAAATAAACCCTAAATATTTTCATTAAATTATAGTTGATTTTTTAATCTATTATTATCATGGAAAACTATCACATTGCAGTCATTGATGTCGGGAAAACCAACAAGAAAATTCTGATTTATAATCAGCAATTAAAAATTGTAGATGAGAAAACTGTCCGAATTCCGGAATTAGAAATTGGCGATGTATTATTTGACGATATAGAAAAACTGAAAACATGGATTTTAGAAACATTTTCTTCATTTTCGGCGAGATATAATATAAAGGTTATATCAACATCTGCCCATGGCGCTACATATGTTATGACAGATGAAATGGCCAATAGTGTAGTTCCTCAGGTGGCCTACAATACAGATCCCGGAGATGATCTCCACAAAGAGTTTTATGATCTCTGCGGCGATCCTATTGAGTTGCAGAAATCTACAGCAACGCCAAACTTTAATTTGCTTATAAACCCGGCAAAAGGGATTTATTTTTCTCAATCGAGATTTCCTGATGAGTTTTCAAGGACAAAACACATCTTGCTTTACCCCCAGTTTTTTGGTTTCTGGCTTACGGGAAATATTTGTGCTGACCCAACATACGTCGGGAATCATTCGTACCTATGGGATTTTAAAAACAAGGATTGGTCTGATGTTGTAGATAAGCTGAATATTCGTCATTTGCTTCCTGAAAGCTTCAAAAATCCCTGGGATTCTATAGGAACGATAAAGTCGGAATTTGCTGAGAAGACCGGATTGTCAAAGGATACCATTGTGACAGCAGGAATTCATGATTCCAATGCATCATTTTTGCCCTACATCATTTCGATGAATGAGCCTTTTTTACTCAACTCTACCGGAACCTGGTGCGTGATCATGAATGAGAAAGAGGAAGTAAAATTTGAAGAGGATGAGTTGGGGAAAGTTGTTTTATACAACATGAGCGCTTTTTGGAAACCGATTAAGACAGCCATTTTTCTTGGAGGGGCAGAATTTGAATACTATTCTGAGTTAGTAAAGAAAATTCATAGCAGGTCTGACTTTCCTGTATTTAACGAATCTATTTTTCAGAAAATCCTTAATGAAAACTCCAAATTTATTTTGCCAAGTGTCACAATGGGTATCGGACAATTTCCGGATTCAAAACCAAGGGTGATTGAAAATGGTAAAGTGTTTACATTGGAAGATATTGAATCGGGCAAGTCGGTCCCTGAGTTTTTCAATAATTATGAGGAAGCGCTGGCTGTTTTGAATCTTTCTCTGGCAATCCAGACAAAAGTATCGTTTGATAGGGCCGATATAACAAAAGGATTGAAAGTTTTTACTGAGGGAGGATTCAGTAAAAATGATAGTTATAATACCTTGATGACTTCTTTTTACCCGGATTCTGAGTTTTTCCTAACTGACCTCAAAGAGGCGTCAGCTTTTGGTGCAGCGATTACCGCAAAAGCAGCATATGAAAAAAGTGACGTTACCTCATTTGGCTCTTTTATTACTATTGATAAAAAAACTGTGCCTAATAATACGTTGTTTGGAATAGAAGAATACTATACTAAATTCATTTCCTTGATTTAGCATCTGTTGATTAAGAGCGAAACGTTCATGGATTTTGATGGATTTTGGTAGGTGATATTTGGTTTTGTGCCAGGGATGGAGCGGCCTGTTTGAGCCCGAGGTGGTCTTGTGCAAAAGCAGGCGAGTAGCGACAGCCCGCTCGGGCACCCAAATTGAAAATTATGAATTGTATATCCAGATGCTGTCCTTTCCAATGTATTTTCAATTAAACCAACTTGTTATTTTATCTATTATTCATTTATAAAAAATAATGACAGCGCCCTCTTTTTTAATCAATAAAATTTTAGAACCTTGCTTCGCTTTATCAAATAATTCGATTTTGTAATGGTAAGTTTTGTAAATATTCCTGATGGAAATTGTCATCCATTAGGAGCAACCTGTTATGCTGAAGGTGTAAATTTTAGTGTTTTTTCAAAAAATGCCAGGCAGATAGATCTTTTATTGTTTGATAACGAAGATGACGCAGAGCCATCGGAAGTGTACAAGCTGGATCCTCAGAAAAATCGCACTTTTTATTATTGGCATATATTTCTGCCTGATAAAAATCCAGGCCAACTTTATGGCTATAGGGCATACGGGCCGACCAACCCGACTCCAGGAGATATGTTTGACGAAAATAAACTACTAATTGATCCTTATTCAAGAGTATTGGGCGGATATAAAAATTATTCGAGGCAAGCCGCAAAGATGCCGGGAAATAATTTTGGCAAAGCATTAAAGAGTGTGGTAATTGATCCTCATAAGTTTGATTGGGAGGGAGATACTCCAATCCAAAGACCTTATTCTGCATCAATCATCTATGAAATGCATGTAGGTGGTTTCACAAAAAACCCTAACTCAGGAATACAGAAATTAAAAAGAGGGACTTACCTCGGTCTAATTGAAAAAATACCTTATCTGAAAGAATTAGGAATTACGGCAGTTGAGCTAATGCCAATTCAGTTTTTTGATGAGCAAGACGTGCAACCCGGACTGACTAATTATTGGGGATACAGCCAGATTTCTTTTTTTGCACCCCATGCCGGCTATGGATATAGTACTAATCCTGTAGAAATTGCTGATGAATTTAGAGAGGTGGTCAAAGCCTTTCATAAAGCCGGGATCGAAGTGATTTTGGATGTAGTATTTAATCATACTGCTGAGGCTGGACTTGATGGTCCTATTCTTTCTTTCAGGGGATTGGAAAATAAGGCTTATTATATTCTAAATGATGATAAAACTTCATATTTGGATTATTCTGGTTGTGGAAATACGCTAAATTCCAATCATTCCATAGTTAGAAGAATGATCATGGATTGTCTTAGAAACTGGGTAACTGAATATCATGTCGATGGATTTAGGTTTGATTTGGCGTCTGTGCTTTCCAGGGACGAATTTGGTGAGCCGCTCAAGAATCCCCCGGTTTTGTGGGAGATCGAATCTGATCCTGTGTTGGCAGGCACTAAAATTATTGCAGAAGCCTGGGATGCTGCCGGGCTATACCAGGTCGGGTCGTTTATTGGTGATCGCTGGGCAGAATGGAACGGTAAATATCGTGATCATGTACGTAGATTCATGAAAGGAGATAAAGGTTTTGTTTCCAAGTTTGCTTC